>NZ_WQGD01000039.1:0-10785 GCF_013034475.1 Ruegeria sp. HKCCA6837 | reverse complement strand
TCGGCTGCGACCATTGGCTGAAGGCATAACGTCCTCCAGGTCGCAGAACGCGGTATCGGCGCAGCCATTCTATCAAACTCCCAGGCTATTCTCCTAGATGGGTTGTTTTCATTTGTCGGTTTTGCAGCAGCACTTTTTGCACGAAGGGTAATTGGAAGGGTCCAAAAGGCGCCCGACCACATTCGCCCTTTTGGCTACGGGTCGGAAGAGTCAATTTTACAACATTCAGGGCTCTCTCGTTGCTTGGTGTGGTGCTCTTCGCAATCATCAATGCGCTTCGTAGCATCGGCTCATACGCGAACGGTCACTCCATTTGGTTGCGCGTGTAATGGTTGACTGAACGCTCAAGTAGCACATTCACTGCTTTCAAAGAAAACCGCCTGTTTGAAGGAGCGATCTCTCGACAATGTTGGGCAACGGCTGATTAGATGTCTACTTTGGCCAGCACAGGGCTTATGCGCAACTTTGGTCTTGTCTAGATGACTGCCGGGGCCACCGTTCTTGGTGAAACGGTTGAGCAACTGCGAGATATTCTCATGCTCCGCCACCTCATGGCACCAAGCGTTCCAACTGCACCAATGAGCAAAAGAATGCTTGCAGGTAGTGGCACTGGCGCAGGCCCAACCGTGCCGTAGTTACTCAGCGCAAATGGACCCCTTCCGGACTTTGCGAAACTAACCGTATCAGACGCAGAAGACAGGAAGAATGCGGTAGCTGTACCGTACTTAACAAAAAACAACCCTTTGGACACATTGAACGAGTAGTTTTCGCTGTTCCCGGTGCCACCAAGGCCACCTCCACCTAAATCAAATTTGATTACATCCGAGGAAACGCTCGAATACCCGATGTTGGTTAGATAGGATGCGATATTTGCCTCATTTGAGCTTCCAATAGACAGCCCGTGAGAAAACATCGAATCCAAACTTCCGTCTTCAAGAATTCCGACGCAGGAGTTACACTTCACGGAGAATGAAGCCGACGATTGATCGACAATGTTCACAGTCAGTGCATTTGATGCTGTGACTGAAAGCATCAACGACATAGTAGCCGCAAGGACCCTGGAAAAAGCACCAGCAAACAACTTCATGAATCACATCCCCCGAGACAACATCAAATTTGTAACACAAACTGTTCTGAAATTGAGTTTTTTCAAGTCTGCGACCATGGGATTAAATCATTGACTTAATTTGCATATCTTATGGAAACAGTTTGTTTCCAAATGGCGAATAATATACAAGGGTCAGGACCCACTGATTTCCGTTTTGCGGCCTGATTCACGGTTCAAAAACGAGCGGTGAACATGTGTGACCTCTTCTGGCTTACGGATGCGCAAATGGCGCGTCTGGAGCCCTTCTTCCCGAAGCCCCACGGCAAGCCGCGCGTCGATGACGGGCGTGTGTTGAGCGGGATTATCTTCATCAATCGCAATGGTTTGCGGTGGCGGGATGCCCCTGCTGCCTATGGACCGCACAAGACGCTGTACAATCGATGAAAACGGTGGAGCGACAAGGGCATCTTCGCGCGAATGATGGCTGGCCTGGCCGCCGAGCACGGCGAACAGAAGACTGTGATGATCGACGCGACCTATCTGAAGGCTCACCGGACAGCGACCAGCATGGGCGTCAAAAAGGCGGGCGTGGACGCCTGATTGGCCGAACCAAGGGCGGCATGAACACCAAACTGCACGCCATCTGCGACAGTCAGGGACCCCCCTGAACCTGTTATAACCGCAGGACAGGTCAGCAACTACATCGGTGCTCGGGCTCTGTTCAGCGGCATACCGAATGCCGATTGGTTCCGAGAAGCGTTACAAGACAAAGGGATACGCGCTTGTATCCCCGGTCGGAAGCAGCGCAAGACAACGGTGAAGTACGACAAGCACCGATACAAACGAAGCAAACGGATCGAGATCATGTTTAGCAGGCTCAAGGATTGGCGCCGTGTGGCAACCCGTTACGACAGGTGCCCGAAGGTCTTCCTCTCAGCAATCGCCCTCGCAACTCTCGTCATCTATTGGCTATGAGGCCTGAATCTAAGAAACATTTGCCCAAATAGCGAACGCCAAAGAACTTCGAAGATCAATCGATTTCTTTCTTTAATTCGTCACGAGCTTCGTCAGCCTCGCCCTCTAGCTCTTCGCGCAATTCCTCGGCCTCGTCTTCAAGGTCATCGCGCTCCGCATCGATCTCTTCTTCGAGCTCATCGCGCACATCGTCAGCTTCTTCCTCCAGTTCGTCACGAACTTCGTATCCGACCTTCTCGCCTGCATCCCGAACAGCGTCGCGTGCATCGCCGTCAATCCGATCACTTCTACTATCCACGCGATCCTGTGCCCTATCTGCGCCTCGGTTCCCAACATCGCGCGCCTCTGCGCCAAAGGGTACGTTAATTAAAGCGGCAGCTATCAACGAAAAGCCGAAAGGTGAGACAGTTCGGAGAGGGTTTTTAATGGATTTTCCTTCAGAAATTTTGGCAAATTACACTCGGAGAAGCGCCTTAGTTTTTGTTGTTTTTTTGATGTTAATTCGACAAGAACAGCCGTCAAGTTTCACGACAAATTGCGCGTCCGCTGCATACAAGTTGCCGTTTAGACGCGCGTACCGCGTAGCGACAGATACATTCTAAGTCTGTATGGCCCGCATAGCAGTCGTTCACGCCGAGTATGGCGAAGTATGGCGAACGACTGCATAGAGCCCAATGCAGTCATCAGCAAGAATGCGCGTCAGCAATATGCCGAACATTCGGACAAACTATCCGAACCGAGACAATAGGCAAATCCAGAAATACAAGAGAGCTAGAATGGTCGGCACTAACCGTTCGCTGTAAGGCGCTTGGTTCGCAATCGCAACGAGTGAAGCTCCCACACAGGCTGTTCCGGCAATGACAAGCGTCAGTGGCATCGAGAATAAATACGCGACCGGCCATGACACGTCTGAGTTCGCGTAGAACCAAATTATCTCCAACATACCCAAAGCGCCAACTAAACACATTGCAATAGCCATTGAATGGCTAGACCGAGTGACCCTCGAGGCGCTATCAGCAGCGGCACGGCTGGCAAATAACGACCCTGCTACGATGGTTGCTGCGAATATGATTGTCGGGAGCACTAGGAAAACAGCAAGCATTTGAATCTGCACCTATCGGCTTTAAAGGCATTTAGTCAAAATACCGTTAACAGTTCGAATTGTTACGAGTATTTATACTCTTCATAGCAGTCATTATTTTGAACCTGCTGAACGATCATGACGAGCGCTGATCCGAAGTCATTTCACCTTCTCAAAACGGCAAAGCAACGCCTTTGAGGTAACGATTGGAGCACTTGGGCACGAGTGCATAGGCTTTGCCAATGCCAGATACACTGAACCGCAATCGGCTGGACTGGAACGGAACAGCGACCGCCATTTCGTTAGACCGGGCAAGAGTTTGCCAAAACTGTTTCTGGTGTTGTGGGTCAGATGCATCAAAAAGAAAAACCTGAAAGAGACGAACTTGGGAAATGACTAGTGCATCAGTTCGGGTGAACTTTTTGCCGTCGAAGTAGAGAGTCACTTTGAACATGTTGGAACGAGGCTGACGCATACCGGACCAGCTAAGACTCTGAAGAGTGATAACTGTCCCATCCTTTGTAAGCGCAAATTGCATTTGGCCTGCGTCTAGACCCGTGCCGATTTGGCATAAACCTTGTTGACCCGAAATCTTCCAAACACCAGACCGGCCAAATTCCTTGAAATCCGCAGCGGATGCCCACGTGGCGGACAGCAATACTAGAACGAATGCTAGGCGGGCTATTGCCTTTGTCATAGCTCTCCTCCGAAAACCGACAGCCTAAGAGTAGTAAATGGCGCCATCGGAACTTTGATCGAAGTCAACTCAAACGACTTGAGCTATCGCACCTAAGCTAGATCAACGTCCGCGATGCTACCGTTCGTTCCAACGCAACCAAGGACTGCTTGGAGCTCAATACCGGCTTCGTGTTACTTGCCTTGACGCGCCGCAATCTCAACAAATGCGCCAAACGCTGTCAGTATTATCCCAATCACGGGAATCCAGATTACGGCCAGTGAAATTGCAAGCAGATAAGCTAGGAGAAAAAATGCATCTCCAACTACCGTTCCCTGGTTTGCCGGGTCGGTAACCGCGAAGGTCACGACAACGAACGCTAGAATGGCCAGCCCGGTGGTGACTGCCCAACGTCCATTTTTTGCTCCGAAAGCGGGAGACAAACAAACCGATCCTTCCGTTTATCAGTAACAACCCATCGTGTTTAATGTTCCAGCTAATTTACTCCTAGGTCAACGACCACAAAGTCCGCTGAGCAGTAGTTCAGATCTACTGCAGCGAAGGTCCGCATCGAGCTCAAAGCGGACAAGCACCAAGTCTCATAATTTTCTCGCACCGGCGATAGCTTCAAACGTCGGTTAATTTTACCATAGTAGCAGGCTTGTTTTTTGCGCCTCGAAACCTTTTGGCGTCGGAAAAAGCGAGCGCATCCTGGCAACAAGTTCGATCTCACCATCCAGCATCTTTCGGACAGTGTTTAACCAGTTATTGAAAGTTTCAGATTCCCAATGATCCTGGACCGCGGCTTCGTTCCTGAACACTTCGTAGAAATAGAAACGATTTGGGTTTGTTTCATCCACCATAATATGAAACTGAAAGACTGCAGGTTCTTCACTGACAACATTTTGCGCTTGGAAGATGCTGGCGTCCAAAAAGGGCTGCCGATACTCAGGTTTTACGTTGATCACGAAGAACCCACCAAACATTGCATCTTCCATATTTGTCTCCTTCATTGATCTAAAAGCGGCGAATGTCGCAAATCACACCTGTCCTGCTGGATGGTGTTAATCTACAGCACTGCGATACCCATGAACCTAAGCGGGTATCCTTTCGTTATCTGCTTCACCCCATCCTAGCGCGCGAGCAAGTTCGTGTGACATTGTGATAAGTGTATGGCCAATCTTTTCTCGCTCGGAAGGTGTAAACACCCGAAGAGACGCCGTAGCGCCGATTGAAAGCGTCGCACCAACACCTGTCTTGGTCAGCGTTGTAGCGACAGAACTGATTCCGCGCTCGAGCTCTTCAACACATTCGGCATACCCTTTGGCTCGAATGACATCGAGTTCCGCGGCCAGATCCTTGGGGTCTGTAATCGTGCGATCTGTGTACTGCTTAAGCTGCCCATCCAATCGGTCTTGAGACAGCAGTTCAGGCGAAACGGCGGCGATTGCCTTGGCGCAAGAGCACGCGTGCATTGGTCGTTTGCCCATACCTGGATGAAGAAAAGACACGCCCGTCTGCGGTGTCTCCACATGAATAATCTCGACCCAATGGCCCCGTAGCCGAGACAAGAAAAACGCAGCGCCATAGTCATTCGCGGCGCTAGATAGGACAGGCGCAATCACTTGCAAAAGAGCGGGATCAGAGTGATCGCTCAACGTGATACGCTTTAGCCTATTCCCAATCGCGAACTCTCCGCGGGTTGGTGATTCAAGGAGGCCGGACGAAACAAGGTCTTGAACCAGCCTGTAGGCCGTCGGTTTAGGTATATCGGACTGAGCACAGATATCCGCTACGGACGCACGTCCTTTTTGACCCACGATTTCCAAAACCAGCGCTAATCGTTCGAGATGCATTTTTCTCACTTTATGATAACTAAGTTTTCGATATACGATACAATTTGGGGAATCAAGGGAGGAGCATACGATGGATGGACAATGCTGTGGACCGGGCTTCAAGAGTCCGCAAGAAGCCATCAAAGCCCCCCGAGAAAAGCTACTCTACACGATCGCCATCTACACCGGGACAGGGATCCAGAAACCTGATTACCTTGCTACAGTGGATGTCGAACCTGACAGCCCGACCTATTCTCAGGTAATCCATAGGCTGGAAATGCCGGGGATTGGGGACGAGCTTCACCACATGGGGTGGAACGCCTGTTCGTCCTGTCACGACGACGGCTCGATGTCCCGCAAATACCTGATCCTGCCGGGCGTACGCTCTAACAACCTTCACATCGTTGATACAGCCACTGACCCGCGTGCGCCGCGGTTGCATAAGGTCATCGACGGGGCCGAAATCAAGGCCAAGGCAGATTTATCGGGCCCGCATACGGTGCATTGTTTGGGCTCGGAAATTATCATTTCCTTCCTTGGAAATGCCAAGGGTGAGGCTCCTGGAGGCTATCTGCATCTCGACAAAGAGTTCAACATCGTCGGTCGCTGGGAAACCTCGATGGGCGATATCAAATTCGGCTATGACTTCTGGTACCAACCACGCCACAACGTGATGGTCAGTTCCGAATGGGCTGCGCCCAATACCTTCATGCCGGGCTTCGATCTGGAAGAAGTGGGCCATCTAAAATATGGGCGGGAGCTGCATTTTTGGAATTTCGAAAAGCGCGAACCGGTCGAAAGTTTCTATTTGGGTGAAGACGGGCTGTTGCCACTGGAAGTCAAGTTCCACCATGACCCCGACAGCACGCATGGGTTCTGTGGCGCAGCTCTTTCGACCAATGTGATCCATTGGTGGCAAGACGATGCTAAAAAGTGGCAGTTGGAAAAGATCATCGACGTGGAAAACGAGATGCACCCCGAATGGCCGATCCCGTTGCCGGGGGTAATGTCGGCGATCCTGATCTCGATGGACGACAAATACTTGTACCTGAACAATTGGCTGCATGGAGATATGCGCCAGTATGACATCACCGACCCGCATAATCCCAAGCTAACCGGCCAAGTGTTTATGGGAGGTCTTTTGGGTAGAGCTCCGATAGTTAATGGGGTTGAGGTCGCGGGTGGTCCGCAAATGTTCCAGCTCTCTCTCGACGGACGAAGGCTTTATGTCACGACTTCGCTGTTCTCGACTTGGGATAACCAGTTCTATCCCGAGATCCGCGAAAAGGGCGGGGTTATGGTGATGATCGATTGCGACCCTGAAAACGGTGGCATGAAGATCAACGAGGATTTCATTGTGGACTTTGGCAAAGAACCGAATGGGCCATCGCGCTGTCACGAGAGCCGGTATCCGGGCGGTGATTGCACAAGCGACATCTGGCTATGACTGTGTATACCGTGACGATCGCGAACAGAGATGGCGCGCAATACTGTGTGGATGCGCGGCGTCCACTTCTGGAAACGCTGAGAGAACAGGGCGTCGACTTGCCTTTTGGGTGCAAGTATGGCGGCTGCATTACCTGCGCGGCAAAACTACAGAGTGGTGCGATCGATCAACGCCGACAGGTTGCGCTGAATAATCGGCAAATCGCGAACGGCTACGTGATCCTTTGCGTGGCACGTCCGACATCCGACATCACGCTTGAGATCGGGGTCGAGAGCCATGACAATCTGTACCGCAATCCGTTTCTCGACCCTCTAAAACCCCACGAACTCAAGGCTGACATTGCGACGCCGAAGGAAGGTTAACCGATGCCCGAGGCAGATATCGACCGCATCTACGATTACGACCCCAAATACCTCGCCGACATCCTGCAGTCGGTTAAAACCATTGCAATGGTGGGGGCTAGCGCGGACAAAACGAAGTTCAGCTATGGCGTTCTGCGACAGCTGAGTGAAATCGGCTATGATATTCTACCGGTGAATCCTAACCCGAATGTTTCGGAAATTAGAGGGCTCAAGGTCTACCACTCGCTGGAAGAGATCGACAAACATGTTGATATGGTAGACGTTTTTCGCCCGAAGGAAGAGTTTTATGCCTTTGCCGAGAAGGCTATCGCAATCGGGGCAAAAGTTCTTTGGGGTCAAATCGGTGTGTACGACGACAAAGCAGCGCAACTCGCCGAAGCGGCGGGCCTTAAAGTCGTGATGAACCGATGCCCCAAGATTGAACTCTTCCGCCCGTTTTGGAAGCCGCGCCTGGACCTAAAGATATGATGGAAATTCGATTGGTAGCTGCCTCCTCAACATCCAATAAGGGTGCCAATTGAGATATTGTGCTTACGGAAGAGAAGACAAATAATCCTGCCCGCTTTACGAAATCCGCATACTCTAAACCCAAGAATGGCCGTTTTGTATATAGAACCAACGGCCACCTTGTCCACGAACCAGATATTCAGGTTACATCCCAGCGCCGCGCAGCGGCGAACGGCAGCTTTGTGCGCTCTTCGGACCTCCGTCCCTCTTCCAGCCTCACTCGTGCAACGAGTATCTCCTTTGACGGGCCGCACCGCGGCGACAGAGGTCAAGGTCAAACGGCCGCTTTTGGTCGTCCTCGAAGGGCAGGGCGCCTTGTGATCACACATGCTGCACGGGCTCCCGTGTCTGTTGGGAGCCCAAAGCGATCGCGCTTTCTTGATGGGACCACTTTGCTCTAAATACCGGGCTGACAGTGCTCTCTCTGCAGGCTAGCTTCCAACAAGCGGGGAGAGAAACATGGAAAAGAGGCTTGCGGCTGTGCTTGCGGCTGATGTCGCTGGATACTCGGCGTTGATGGATCAGGATAGGGACGGAACACTCAAAGCGCTTAAGGCTTTCCGTGAGGATCATCTAATGCCCGCTTTGGCTATCCATGAAGGGCGATTGATCAAAAGCATGGGTGACGGCTGGATTGCTGAGTTTCGCTCCGCATCGGCTGCGACAGAATGCGCGATTGCTGTTCAGACGGCTGACCGACCACAGGAGATTCAAGTCCGCATCGGCATACATACAGGGGAAGTAGTTTCGGAAGGCGATGACATATTCGGTGACGGTATCAACATAGCTGCACGTCTCGAGGCATTAGCGGAACCGGGGCAGATATTGCTTTCAGACACAGCACACAACAGCCTAGACCGGAAAGCCGCCGCCTCGTTCTCTGGCGGTCGGAAGACTGAGTTGAAGAACATTGCACGCCCAGTTGGCGTGTGGCAGTGGCCTGTCGGTTCGACGGCTACAAGTGCAACTGTCAAATCTGAGAAACCCGGTATTGCTGTGCTGCCGTTTGACAATATGTCAGGCGACCCGGAACAAGAGTTTTTCGCTGATGGAATTACCGAGGACATCATAACAGAGTTGTCTCGTTTTCGTTGGTTGATGGTCGTAGCGCGAAACTCATCTTTTACTTTTAAAGGTAAGAGCACCGACATTCGCGAAGTTGGGCAGGCGCTCGGCGTGAGGTATGTGCTTGAGGGTTCGGTAAGGCGCGCAGGCCAGCGTCTTCGGATAACAGGACAGCTAATTGATGCAGAGAATGGCAGTCATCTTTGGGCCGATCGTTTCGATGGGATGCTGGACGATGTTTTTGACCTTCAAGATCAGGTCACGCAGGAAGTTGTTACGGCGATCGAACCGTCCGTTCGCCGTGCCGAGACAGTTCGCGCTCGGGCGAAACCGACAGAAAATCTCGACGCTTATGAACTTTATCTTCGGGCCCAGTCACATTTTCACCTGCTGACGGACGAAGACAACCGTGAGGCCATTCGCCTAACGCGTCTGGCGTTGGAGCGCGATCCTGATTATTCGTCGGCAGCTGGATTACTTGCGTGGTTGCATATCCAAAGGATGGTGCAAGGACTGAAACCGATTGACGAAGGGCCGAAGGCAGCTGTTGCTGCAGCAGAACGTGTATTGTTGAGCGATCGCGCAGATGGAATTGCGTTGGCCTACGCCGCACACTCGATCTCTATGCTTGCACAAGACTTGCCGCGAGCTCGCGCAGTTTTCAAACAAGCATTGGCCGAAAATCCAAACGCTGCGACCGTTCACATGCTCGCTAGCATCAATCTGAGTTTTCTCGACAGACCCGAAGAAGCCCTGGAACACGCGACACACTCAATCAATCTCAGTCCGAAAGATCCGATGCGGCACGCAGCCTATGTCGGGCAGGCCTCCGCATTTTTCCAACTTGGCCGCTATGCTGAAGCCGTTGAGGCCAATCGAAACGCCTTGGCCATTAGGGCGAAATTCGTGATTACGCATCTCATGCTCATCGCATCCTTGGCTCAAAACGGAGACCTAGAGTCAGCGAGGGCTGCGGTATCTGAACTGAAGGAGCTTCGTCCGGATCTAGACATTAAAGAACAAACGAGACTCCCCATTTTCAGCGTTCCCGAATGCTCGGAGCAATGGAGGGATGGATGGCTAAGAGCAGGCCTTCCAATCTGAGAAAACAAAATCAAGCAGGCTATGCAGTCCGGCGGCTTCGTCCGCAGAGCGGTCATTGCTGCACTGCACGGCGAACGACTGCTTCGAGCCCAATGTATGAACCGGCTGCTGTTCGCAAGTAAGGTTTTGCACGTGCTCAGAAGTCGCTGATATGTATCCGGCCTTTGGATCGGTACGCGGGCCGTGGCCTTATTGGGGTTACGCTGGCACCGTGGTCTCATTAGCGGACAGGCCGTTGTAGCCATCTGGGCTCTCAGACTCTGGGAGCGTTTGGTTTCCGTTCCATGCTTCCTCTCTTTCGCGAACTCCTTGGGATCAGGGCTGGGTCTCAGACGCCGACCATGATCTCGTCTCTTTGGGCGTCGAATGGCACCCCATGTCTCAGCACGCTTCAAGCGATGCGGGCGAGCTTGTTGGCCAAGGCAATGGCCAGCTTATTTCGATGCATGCGTATCGCTGCGCGGGCCAGCCAGTCGCCGAAGCTGAAGCCGGGCCAGTGATGGGGCCGCATCAGGACAACATTTGCCGCCTGAACAAACAGCATGCGCAGATATCGGCTGCCCCGCTTTGAGATGCGTCCCAGAACCGTTCGACCGCCGGTGCTGTATTGCCGGGGAATAAGGCCGATCCTGTCTAGCCCCCGTGTTCTGGGCCATTTCGGACTAGAGTTTCGGGGACTGGTGGG
>NZ_WQGD01000038.1:0-12020 GCF_013034475.1 Ruegeria sp. HKCCA6837 | reverse complement strand
GTAATCGAGAGAGGGTCAGGCGACGGTAGGATCTCGGAGTTGAGCTTGAAAACTCGTTGAATAGTACTGGGAGGGCCGATGTCGGACCAATCCTGAGAGCGGCCCCAATGACCGCTCGCAACCACAAACCGGTCTAATCGCTAATGCCGTCGGATGACGGCTTTGAGCCCTTCCCGACCGATGCAGCTTTTGTCACGAACGGGCAGAATGCCGACCTTACGGACCTTCGCTGCGGGCACGAGAAGTCAGAGTTCGCAGAAACCAAGGCGGTCAAGATGGGCGTATTTTGTTGAAAAACTCTTCCTTGATCGACGCATGAACTGCTGATTCAATTCTTCCAATGGGCGGGAGGATTGGCGATGATGGGACCGAAGCTGGAAGCGCAATCGTCGCTGTTCTATGAGTTCTCATTGGAGAACCACGTTCCCCAAGAGCACCTGCTGCGCTCGATTGATCGCTTTGTCGATTTGAGCAGCATTCGAGTGCATCTCGCGGATTTCTACAGCCACACTGGTCGTCCATCGGTCGATCCTGAACTGCTGATCCGGATGCTGCTGGTCGGCTATTGCTTCGGCATTCGCTCTGAGCGACGGCTATGCGAAGAGGTGCATCTGAACCTGGCATATCGATGGTTCTGCCGCCTCGATCTGACCGACCGTATCCCGGATCATTCCACGTTTTCCAAGAACCGACACGGGCGTTTCCGGGAGAGTGAGCTTCTGCGTCACCTGTTTGAAACGACTGTCGCGCGGTGCATCGAAGAAGGTCTGGTCAGCGGTCAGCGCATGGCAATCGATGCCAGCTTGATCGAAGCCGATGCAAACAAACAAAACTCAACGCCAAAGGAAGAATGGGATGCATCAACCATCGATCCAGAAGAAGCGCCTCGTGCGGTCCGCGAATATCTCGACACTCTGGATGAGGCGGCTTTCGGAGCTGCGAGCGAGGTGCAGCCCAAGTTCACCTCGCATTCTGACCCTGCCAGCCAATGGACCGCGGCCCGCAAAGGTCCTGCTTTCTTCAGCTATTCCGACAATTACCTGATCGACACGGATCACGGGGTTATAGTCGACGTGGAAGGCACCAGATCAATCCGGCAGGCAGAGGTCGGATCGACCAAGACAATGCTGGACCGCGTGAAAGCGAAGTTCGATCTACATCCGGAGCGCTTGATCGCGGACACGGCCTATGGCACCGGGCCGCTCTTGGGCTGGCTTGTCGACCGCAACATCGCCCCGCACATTCCGGTCTTCGACAAGTCCGGGCGCAACGACGGCACCTGGACCCGCGCTGACTTCGAGTGGGATGCAGAAAACGACCAATACATCTGCCCTGAAGGTCACGCCCTTAAGCAATTCCGTCGCAACTACTCAGACCCGAACCGGGGCCCGACCGGCAAGGGTACGGCGCGCTATCGTGCACTGAAAGAGGTCTGTCAGGCCTGCCCATCCAGGGCCAAGTGCTGCCCGAACGCAGATGCGCGCAAGATCACCCGCGAAGAACACGAAGACGCCCGTCAGGTCGCCCGCGACATCGCAAAGACCAAACAATACGACATCTCGATGAAGCTCAGAAAGAAGGTCGAGATGCTCTTCGCACACCTCAAACGCATTCTCGGCCTGGGACGGCTCCGATTACGAGGACCATGCGGCGCAAATGACGAATTCCTGCTCGCCGCCACCGCCCAGAACCTCCGCAAATTGGCGAAGATCTTTCCTGCACCGCAGCAAACGCGCAAAGCCTGACCAGAAAGGCGCTCGCGCTCTGTTCAGCTCATCACTTTCTGCGTCAGCAACACGTTATTTTTCAACAGAATGAGCCCAAAGCGGACCTTCGTAACAAGACGTTGCAATTTCCGAGACCGGATGTGGGTGCGCTCATAACGCTGCGTTTCTGACATTGATTTCATAAAAGAAAAGCTTGGAAGTTTGCCCACAAGTTTGCATGCCACTGAGAAACCATCGAACATACAGGCTCTCAGGCTTATCTGCGGTGCCCAATTACAGTTTACTCCCAATCACCAGCAGACGAGCGCCACGTCTTTGCTTCCGCATCCCAAACACTGGCGGTGACGCAAGGCGTCGGGTTTATTCCGTCGCAATTGGATCCATGAATATCTGCCACAACAACGCGTTGACGCCCAAAATCAACGACCGTCCAGCCTTGGTTAAGCAAGGAGTGCACCTCTTCACTAATCCAAAAGTGCGACATGCATCCGCCAGTTCCGCAATAAAGAGATGCGGCGCTTGAACACGCGAAACCAGACTCATTCAGAACCCAGTCGCGTTGTAGATCTCCGTCGAGATCGACCCTCTCAACCGCACCCCAATCTAAGTCAAACTGACCGTCGTTGAACTCAGCGCAGGTTCGTGCCGCCAGATCAACCTTCGCCTGCAAACCGGGCGGAAGTTGCGAAACATCAGCCGCAACAGCCGGTGAGGTCCAAACAAGGCCCGAAGCAAGCACAATCCCGGCGACCAAACATTTCATCTGACGCACTCTTTGGGAAGCCGGTTGGAGGGTGGGATCAATTACATTGATCATACCTGTAGTCCCCGTACTCCAGCCAGTTTGCCGAGCCTTCGCTAAAAATCAGAAACTCGGATCTGTCTTCCCCAAGCAGGGCAACGACAAATCCGGCGGGCGGCTCATAGTTTCCGAAGTAACTGTAGGCCGTCATGGCTCTGATCGACTCGCCGTTGACCGTTACTCGCGCGTCCCATTCTCCCTCCGGGTTGTCCAAAATTACGGGTTCGATGACTCGCTCTACCGCTCCGCCACCACAATAGACGATGCCTTCTGGGGGTTCGTAGGAGGCCCCCTGGCTAGCACCTGAATCGCAGACTGAACGAAGGGACTGAATTGCCGCGCTGGAACCTTTCAAGTCAAAGATTCCGTAGCTGACATCTTGATCAATCATCGACAGATTAACTGAAGCATTGGCCGCAAGTTGGTCCAGTACAAAACCATAATCCTGCTGGCTATTGAAACTAACCTCGACAGGATAATTGTCGACGATCTGCACGTCAGCGTTTTCGGCGCCAACCTGAAATGCGCCAACTTCGGTGGTGCCGTTCTTCAAAAATCGAATGGAGAGCCCCTGCTTGTCCACAATATCCTGGCTGTCCTCATATCCAGCCGGAGCAAAGCGGATACGGTTACACTGAAGTTCCAGCGTCATGTTTCCGGTCTGAATAAAAGCATTGGGGTTAGGCCCGGAACTGAACGACCACTCCGCTGATGCTGTGGTCGCCATGGCCATCAGTAGCATTCCAATGGAAATCGTTTTGAAACTCATTTTCTCTCTCCATGGTGTTGTGGTTCGTATTGTCATTAAGCCAGAGTGTCCGGCCCGTTACCCGGGCAACAAGGTTAGGAAACAGGTGCGCCGTATTCGTTTGCGCCTTCTTGGGAAGGTCGCGTCAGCCACCAGATCATCAGGATGGACAGAACCAATTGAAGAATTGAGACAACAACAATGCCGGTCACGCCCAGGACGGCCGCAGGTCCTCGCAATGCATCGGGGTTTTCGGTCCCTTGCTCCAATACCGAAAAGAACGCCACCCCACCCAACATAACAAAAAGCGTTGTAATGCTGAGCGCCATCGGCAGCAGCAAGTACCAGCCAGGTCGTCCTGTATCATGCAGCCTTCTCCAACCGGCGGCCAGCATTGGTATGAGAACCGCCAGTTGGAAAACAGAGGACAGAACCCGTGATCCCTGCCCTGTTTCGGGGTTGGTCCCGAATAAGATGGTGTCCAGCACAGCCAAAGCAGCACTCACGAGAACCACAAACAAGAAGAACCACCAGTATTCTGAGCGTATAGCCCGACCGGAGAACTGGAAGTAATTAGAGAAACACGTTTTAACGGCTTCACCAAATCCCATTTTTCAATCCTTTCTTAATTTCTGTGCGGCCTCAGAACGCCTCGCGGACCCAAAAGCACGCCTTCGCCCTTGTGGGTGCTCCCACCTACCTTTTTGTTTGAAAGCAGAAGCCTATCGTACGAGAGCGTAATGAAGTTTACGCGCGGAAAAAATATTGATTTATGAAAAATAAGATTCAAACATGCGAATTCGACACAACTTTCATTTTACCTCCGTTGTTGTCGCTGTCGCCCGATTTGTCGGGCCCTACCGGCCGCTGGAGTGAGTGCTGGCGGTCGGAAGGCGATTTACAATGATCGAGCGTTGGGAGGACGCGATGCTTAGACTTAACGAACTATCCCTCCCACCAGAGTTCGCTTTAGCTTTTTCCAGCGGCGCCATTCGGCCATCACGCGTTGTTGGCGGTCTCGGTAGTCAACGAAAAATCGTTCCGCCAACCAAGCCCCTGCGGCATCTTTTGGTCAAGATAGTCACAGGATCGATTTATGTTCTATTCGCTGCACAGACACGAGAGATTCAAACAAGCGCATCTAATGTCATTAATTTCAAGGGAACCAGAGGGAGAAGAAAATGTCTAAAAAGATGGTGATGATTGCCGGCGCAACTTGTTTCGCATTGCTTGCAGCCTGCGACGATACGAGTACATCAAGCGCGTCAGCCGAGCTCACACCCGCTCAGCAGGCGTGTTTGCGAGATGTAGCCAATACAACAAACAATTCGCAAGTCGTGGTGCTCTCATCTGCGTTTAGCGAGGCGGGAACACAGGTCACTGTTGGTGTTGGTGAGGATCGTGCTCCATGGAACTGCATTGCCTACAGTGATGGCGCGACAGCTGGTATCGAGTTCCTGGGCGACGAAGGCGCATTGTGACCAGTCTGCTGCGTAGCCGAAAACGGCTGCGCAGCACTGGCTTGATCTGCTGAGGCTCGACTTGGTTTGTAGAACCACCATCATTGTATTCGCGATACTTTACCTGTTGGCGTTGATTGCATTCTTGACGGGCACATTTGGCTGGTTGGGACAGGAAAGAGACCCTTTGTCCGGGGTGTTCCTTCTGCCGTTGGGACTACCTTGGATACTTGTAGCGGACTCGATCTCAGAGTCGGCGAAACCGTGGTTCGCGGCGCTCGCACCGGTGCTCAACCTGTTAGCGCTGGTCTTGATTTGCAGATGGGCACATGGTTTGCGCCGGTAGTGAAAGCCGCGCTTATTCTCACCAAAAGGGAGGAAAACATGGGAAAAGTGATCTTGGGTATTGTGATCGGGCTCGTCCTCGGCGTAGTTGGGGCGATGACCTTAGGTGGCGGGGCCGCGGTGGGTGTCGGCGTTGCGACAGGCTTGTCCGCCGGTGTCTGCACCACATTGAAAGGAGCACAAGCAGAGAACCTGATCACCCCCGAGCAAGCGGATCAGATCCTCAATCGCGTAAATTCCGAGATGGCATCACTGCAAGGAATTGAAACGACAGACGAGGTCGTCGGCAGCGCACAGGCATGTGATGAATTTCTATCAAAGTTGAGGGATGCGAAATAAGGTTCCTGCCCACGAGGAACAGAACATCAAGGATAGACGAAAAGAGGACCTGCTTATGAAACGTAGCCTAATGAACCTTCTCACTCCTGTACTTGCGATCAGCGGAACAGCCGCGCTGGCCATGTCAGACGCCGACGATGCGTGTATTGATCATTTGCGGCAGGTTGGAGGACCAGACGGTCAATCAGGTACGATTGAAAGCTCAGAGTTCTCGGAAGCGGGTACGCTCGTCATGCTACGTGACGCAGGCGGAACACTCTGGCGCTGTATCGCGTACAAGGATGGAAGCATTGGCGAGATGTCGGTTGTCGAGGCGATGGATGATGGCGGTGGCGCCATGGCAGGCGCCGCCGGTTCTACCGGTAGCCAACGTGTCAAATTCGATGCCGGCTCCACTGGCGCTGAACTTGTCGGCCAACTCGCGCCCGGAGCGTCGCAGCAATACCTTCTCGGTGCAAAGAACGAACAGTTTCTTTACGTCCGCGTTGCTCCGCGAAATGGATCATTGGACTACGTCATTCGTAACCCCGATGGTTCTGAACTGTTGGGATTGATGTCGGCGGACAAGGAGTATCGAGGACAGCTTTGGCAATCCGGTGATCATGCTGTGGAGGTTATCAATCGCAGCAACTCTTCCGTCGACTACAACGTCATTTTCGGAATCGAATAGGTGATCAATCAGAAACCCTTGAACGCTAGTCCAAAAAAGCGAGGGAAACACAGATGAATCCCAAGGTCCTATTGGTGATCGGCACGACGTGTATTACTGCGCTTGTAGCATGCGACGAGAGTAGCGGATCAGTGGATGCAAGTGCACCAACTGTGGGCAGCCCTAGCGATCTTTCGTCATTTGAAGGGGCAAGAGCGGGACAGGCTGAAATGGGCATCCAGAGTCTCGGATTTGAACTCATCCGAAGCGAAGGGCTCACCTCGTACTGGTTTAACACGGATACTGGTGCATGTGCTCGGATCACAACATCTGAGGGAAGGTACTCAGATGTAGCTATGCTGCCATCAGGTGACTGCTGACACATTTTCATCGATCTAACATCCGCAATAGGGAGCACTAGTATGCATTTTGATCTGGCACATGCGGCGGTCATCGTTGTCGCTCTGATTGTCACAAACCTGGCATTGAAGTCGTCCGGCGTGATCAACGAAGAAAGCAAACACCAATGGAACTGGAAAGTTTTTCTGGCCTACTTCGTGGTCGTCTTTATCATCAATCTGGTGTGGCCGATTTAAAGCTTCAGGTCGGAAAGTCTATCCCGCACTTGATACGGCTGCTGAGAATGAGCCGCTCCAATAGATTACCAAGTGGGAAGAGTTTGAGCATAACAGGCTGAAAAATAGGAAGGAGCTGGCATGCGGTTTTTGACGTCCCTCATATTCATTGGTGTTCTGGCAACCGCGGCGAATTCTGACGTAACCAGTCGAAACGGTGGCCCAAGCAACAGTCAAATGCTTTCAAAGGGTGGTGACGGAGGTGTTGATGGCGTCGCTTTCTTTCGCCCAGTCTTAAGCGGAGTATTGTATCGCTCTGGTTTCAAAGGCGGCGACAAGGATCGAACGGGTCTGAGTAAAGTTCAACGCGAGACCCTTTGCGATGAAGGGTTTTCAACCGGGTTTTACGCAGACTTCGGCAAGAACACCGAATACGGCCGCACAAGTTGCGGAAACGGATCTTTCGACTATCAAAGCGCCAGATCCTCCCGACCCAGTGCTGTCATGGCGTCCATACACGAGGTGATTGAAAACCCTGGAAAGGGCCCTGTTCTGGTACACTGCATGTGGGGCGTTCATTCCTCGGGTGCATTGTCGGCAATGGCGCTCGTTCAGTTTTGCGGTTGGACGGAAGAAAGGGCCAAGGAATATTGGAATGATGCCCGAAACGGGGCGCCTTGTTCAGGCGGATGCGACAAGTGGATTGACTCAAAGTTCTCCAACTTCAGTGTCGACCCAAAGTTAAAAATCTCCACCGAACAACAGACAGCGATTTGCCCTAAATGATACCAGGAGGACTATCCAAATGAAGTTCAATCTTCTGGGGTCACTTGCTTTCATTACACCCACTGTCTTGTGGGCGAGCGACGATGTTCTCGGTGAAGCCACGACATTTGATAGTCCCAATGGTGTTACGGAACGCTGCATTCGGATCGAAAAAGTTCCAACGGGCGAGTATCGAAAAAGCGATCTTGAGGAAGAAACGGCCTATTGCGAGATCGATTTCTATGCCTCTGAAATTGCCATTTGCCCAAAAACCTGGAGCACCAGCCCAGGAATGGCCGTCTACGATATTTCGGAAGGACCTTACGTGGGGAACCGTTCTGAATTCGAGAGAAACGCTTGCAAGGAGGGGAAGGCGGCAAAAGATCTGGCCAAGGACAGGGTGGCTAAATTCAAGTCAACCATGAACCAAAAAGGCACCAGTGGAACTTTTTCCACGTCTTCACTGCTTTACTATCATTTGTCCAGATATTTCGACGCGACTGTAAAAGTTCCAGTCGCCGTTTGGCGTAGCATGGACGCCCAGGCGCATTTTTCCGAGGTCGCCGAGCCTGGCCTTGCGATTTCTGGTGGCTCTCATGGCGGGCGCATGAACCACGAAGGCTGGCGGGTCTTCGCAGCTGCGGATGCTGACCCGAACTCATACCAGCCAACCGACGATCTGTTCACCGCAGATCGAACGCAAATATACGGTGTGCTGCTTGATAGCCCTGGGCATCGATACGGCTCGGAAATCAACGGCACCCGTAAATCTGGTTGGGGGAAAGGTCAGAACCGCGATTTTCAGGAAACTCCTGCTTTCTTGGCTTTGCGTTCTTCAAAACCCTTGCCAGAGGCCATTATAGAGGGCGTCAGGGAAGGTCGAAGAGACCGGATGATCAACAAGGATCTCGGCCCCGATGTCAGCGACCAACAGATGGCATTTTGGATGCAAGAACTTACCGAGATTGTTCTCCTCGATTTCATCTTTAGCCAGCAGGACCGCGTAGGAAACATAGACTTCACACCCTATTGGTATTGGGTCGAAGACGGAAAACTGAAGCAGAAGAAAGCCAAGCACCATGAGCCAAACGATGGAGACGTTCCCGCCGACGCGTTATTGATCCGTCGCAGCAATCTAAACGACAACGATGCCGGCGGGCGTGTCGAGTATGCCAACTTCGCGAAATCCACTCAAATGCTGGAGAAAATTCGCCACTTCTCTCCAAGCACGTACCGGCGCTTGGTTACATTGAATAGTGACCTTCAAACCCAAGGCCCGGTCTATGACTGGCTATCGCAAAGCTTTGGGTTATCAGACAGTCAGATTGCACAAGTTGTCAAAAATACTGCGCTGGCAACGTCCATCCTCCAGAGCAATTGTTCAAATGGCGATTTGATGTTCGACTTGGATCCTGTCGTATTCTTTTTGAGAAACGGCACCGAGGTAGAGGCTGTGGACTGTTATGAACCGTAGGTGTTCTGCTCTTATTGCGGTGTTCATTTGGACCGCTCTGCTCGCCTGCAAAGCGGCGGCATTGGATGTCATCGTCATATCGGATCTGAATGGAAGCTATGGTTCTGTAAAATACGATGCCCGCGTCGACAAGGCGATTGAGCGGATAGTCGAGATTGATCCCGATTTGGTTATTTCGACCGGAGATATGGTTGCGGGACAGCGCATTCCCAACTTGTCCGACAAACAGGTCAGGGAAATGTGGAAGGCGTTTCATGAGGCGGTATCAGATCCTTTAGCGGCTGCCGGAATTCCGTTTGCGGTCACGCCTGGAAACCATGACGCCTCCGCTTACCGAGGGTTCGAGCGCGAAAGAAAAATATACGCAGAAGAATGGGAACCAAGAAAACCAGACGTCGACTTCCTGGTTTCGGATGACTACCCGTTCTTCTACGCGTTTGAGATGCAGGGCGTAACGTTTGCATCTTTGGATGCTACGACCTTAGGGCCGCTATCCGGTGATCAACAGGACCGACTTGTGGAACTGGGTGCAAATGGAGACCCGATTGTGACTTTCAGTCATCTTCCGCTTTGGCCCTTCGCGATCAAGCGCGAACGCGAAATCATCGGTGACCCGACACTTGAAAAAATCTACCTGGAAAGCGGCGTAGTTCTGCATCTGTCAGGCCACCATCATGCCTTCTACCCCGGTTGGAAAGACGGTGTGGCTTATGTCTCTCAAGCTTGTTTGGGGGGTGGCCCGCGGCGGCTTATTGGCGATAGCGCCAGATCACCTCACAGCTTCACTCATGTTACGTTCCAGCCGAACGGAGAGTTTGGGATAGCGGTATATCGAGGGCCTGATTTCGAAAGGTCGGTAAACTTCAAGTCGCTCCCGAAAGAGATCAGATCCCCAAATGCGGTTTTGAAGCGCTTAGACCTTGTGAAATGACTAGAGGTTGAGTTTCAGCTCAACTTTTTCAGGGACCAGATCGTTTACCATCTCTTCGATCCGAGCTTCTGAAAGTCCGCCCGAGGTAATGAATAGCAAAGAAACGCGAGATTTGCCAGGAACGTGGTGTTTTCTGACCAGCTTCCAGCCAGCGTCTGCGGCCATGGCTTCAATGTCTCCGCTGACTTTCAATGAATGCTCTTCGTCTGAAGCCTTGAGCGAAATTTCCACGCCCTTGTTCCGCCCACCGAGCCAAATGAAACACCAACATACAACCGCCACCAGTGTGGCCATCAAGGGCAAGCCCAGCCCTACCGCGAGCCCAAGCACGGTCACTATAATCATTTCCACCGTGTCGACCGGGTCATCCATATTTGATCGGAACCTCAACAGGGCTCCTATTCCAAAGATCACGAACCCGATCATTGATCCGTGCTGGACTACCAAGAATCCAACCGCCATGCCGACAAGCGCGTATAAGAAGAACAGCCTCGGCATCATGATATCACTGACACTTCTGCGGGCTCTCCGCCTCACAGGGTGATAAACGATCAGTCCAGTCAATATGACAGTTACGATGACGTCGAAAGTAAAGAAATACAGTTCCTGTTTGCCCCGAAACTGTATCCAACGTCGTTCGATAAGTACTTCTGACTCCGAAGTACCGGCCAACATGGTCGCGGGGTCGACTTGTGACACCGCAGCGCCTGGCAACAGCACCATCAATAGCACGGCCATGAGTGGGAAAGTCTTGTTCAACTTGTCTTCCTTCCTGCTCACTTCGAAGGCTTACGCTTCACCAAATGCACATCGTGCCCCATTCAATTCAATCGCAACAGGCGGGATAAGGTAAAGAGATTTCCGTGCATTCTTCGGACATCGCATCCGGACTGTGATACGAACGCTGATACGTGGATATGGTCCAAGCGCGAGAAAATCCAATGTCAGAACACAAGTTGCCTCGGTCGAAACTTGGGTTTTCACGGTGCTTCCTCAAGCTTGGGACACTGGCTTCATTTGCAAGCGCTACTGTTGCATTTCTGGCATGGAGCGAGCTCGCCCATGCCGAGAGTCCTGGCTTGACACTCGTCGACTCCTTCAAGGTGGCGGATAAATCGGACGGCTTCTCGGAGCCTTCCGGATTGTCTCTGTCCAACGCTGAGGGCTTCTTGTGGTCAGTCAGCGACGCTGAACCTAAACTGCACCTACTTGGAATAGACGGGGTACTGGGAAACTCTTTCAAGCTGCCTTCGTCGTCGGGATCAGATCTGGAGGGTGTCGTATCACGAAAAGATGGGTCTGTTTTGGTGCTTCAGGAAACTGATCGATCAATTCTAGTCCTCCACCCGACCGACCCCATTCAACTGACAACAGTTCGACTTGCTGCCCTCAAGGGTTACTCTGCCGCTGCTGAGATGCTCGTCGGCAATCCATTGAACAAGGGACCTGAGGGCATCACCGTCGATCCGGACACCGGCCGAGTATTCGTGGTTATCGAAGGTCAGCCGCGGCTGTTGTTGGTATTATCACCAGAGCTGACTGAGATTGAGGAAATCATCCCTTTGGATCGCGAATCTGGTTTTATGTCTGATCGCGTAAAGGATGATGAACTGGATTTGAGTGGCCTGGCATGGTCCCGATCCTCACGTTCTCTTTGGATTGTGAGTGACAAAAGCCGTCAGATCTTCGTCTACAATCCAGAGTCCAAGTCCGTGAAGCCTATCCGCTTGATGTTCACAGAAGATGGAAAACAAAAGGAAGTTAAACATCCCGAAGGAATCGCTCTCGATGAGGCCAAAGGGCTTCTCTATATCCTGACAGACGATGCTAAGAAATCGCGGCTTTATGTTTTTGAGCAACCGGAGTTGTGAGGACTGTCCTACTAGTTCTCTACTCTTAATGGTTAAAATGCGGGGTTGTGTAATTGAGCGCCGTCGTATGTGCAGCGTATTAAGTAAATCTGCGCTCTGTTCGCTGTGTTTCTTAAAAACATCACCCATCAATATATTCGAATAGCGTCAGGTTCACACATGCGAACCACGTAATAACATTGGGCTTCAACATGCACAATCACCTTAAGGTTGTCAAAAATGCGCGTATTCAGCTCGGTTGTTTTTGCGATCATTTGCACTCTTCTGGCAACTGCATCGGTTCCAAGAAGTAGCATTGCCCAAACCTGGGACATCGCATCCCAGCACTCGGTTA
>NZ_WQGD01000037.1:0-12999 GCF_013034475.1 Ruegeria sp. HKCCA6837 | reverse complement strand
GCTGGCCAGCCGAGACACCTTCAAGCTGACTCGCGCCGCCGCTCTTAGCGAGTGGCGTCAACTTTGTTCCGGATAGGTTCGCGGTTTCCGCGGCAAACTGAGACTGCTTCGAATTCGTCTGACAGCACCGCATTGAGCCCAACCTGCTCGTTCGTCAAGTTGCAGCGAATGGCCGATTCTAGTCGCCGTCGACACCTGCAGACCGCATCGACAGGATTTGTGAACGGCTACGCCAATCATGACGAGGAGCACGCCGAGGACATCCACAGCGCTCGGAACCTGACGCAGGCCCGTCGCGACGATGATCGTGGCGGTCGCTGGCAGATGAGCCAGAAGGAACGCGAAGCTGGCACGTGGCAAGCGGGCCATCGCGAGCTGATCGCAGACATAGGAGATTAACGAGGAACAGATGCCGACGCCGATCCCGGCCAGTACCAGCGAGGGCGCACCAAAATCGTCGAGGGCTTGCGGTAAACCTATGAGCACCACAAATATAAAGGCCGCTGTCAAGACAGCGGCAAGGCGCTCCACACCGCCCGACGCGCCACCTTCGGAAATCTTGTGGCCGAAGATGATGTAGAGAACGAAAAGCGAGCCGTTCAGCACCGCCCAGAACAGGCCAAGAAGATCAGAAATGAGATCAGGTCCATCTGCTGCCAGTAGCGACGGCGCGTCAATCAGGAGGGCTACGCCGATGATTGCGAAGGCAAAGGCTAGATAGTTGCGCCCAGTACGTACGCCCAAAAGAGCAATAACGATGGTACTGACGAATTCGATGGCTGCAACGAGCGCAATCGGTAGCCGGTCGAAGCCCATCTTTCTTCCCAAGCCTGGGAAGAGGTCAGAGAAATCCGCAAAAAACGATCTTGGTAAACTTTCCAGGTTCGGTCAATTACATGCTTCATCTGGAGCATTTTTTTGACGGAGTCACATTCGCTAGGCTGGGCGAGCAAGAAAACGACTGGCGAAAGCGTAGACACAAATTACTTGAGAGAACGCGGGACAAATCGCCTGTGACTGCCACTCTGGCGGGGTGAGTAACACTCAATTCAACATCTCCCCAATTTGGCCGACTCTCAACGTTCCGCCTTTAGCAACCTCAACATAGACACCCATGTCCGTATGACCCATCAACTTCCGAATTAGATAGGGTATCTTCAGGTCCCGCTTAGCCGTTTCCGGGTTTACTTCAGTGGCTGCACACCTTTTCGTACGTGAGAGTATCTTTAACTCAACATCGCCAAATCTAAAAACTGATCCAGCTTCATCCAACTCAGAAAACGGGGGTAAACCGTCCATCTCGATATTCGCCCGGAAGCGCGCTGGGTGGACTTCCGCGTTCAGTTTTTCACCTAACTTTTCCACAGACGCCAGATTTAGAACGGATATCGCGTTCATCATTTTAGGTGACACGACAGATACATCTGTAAACCGATGCGGAGCGGACGAAACGAAATTTGGTGGTTCGGGGTCTTTTAGGTCGATCTCCGAAGACAGGAAACTCACCGCATTCATCCGATCTTCTGGTGCTTGCATATTAAAGCTGCGTGTTTTGCCGCTCGCTTTGATCTCAAGATATTGGGTCTCAACATTAAAATTTGTCTTAACGCCTGCAAGCGCAGCTTCATTCAACAAAACAACAAAGCGATCTTTCGGGAGCGGTTGCGGGTTCTGCACGTCGAAACCGGAGTTGTATCGAGCAAATCCGAACAGACGGTCACCTGGAATGCCATCTCCTGCACGCAGCGTTACAGTTTGCATGGGCTCGGCGCTCAAGCCTTTTATTGGGTAGCGGTTCAATCTGACGATAGAGAGAGTTTTCATACGTTTGCACCTGACCAAACGAGTTATGCACGATCCCGAGTGGTGCGTGCTGTTTGAAGCTATCTCCAATTCTCCTAGGTATCGACTAAATAATCTGTGAGTGCTTCAGCAGTGGGTTCGCTAAACGTGTTGGTACCATGATGGCCGCCAAAGTGGGCCTCGCCAGTTTTTGTCGATATGGCAATTTAAAACCTTACTGCTGAAAATAGATGCACATCAAAGAAAACAAACAATTTTTATTAAAATCATAGGTTAAGACAACAAGTTCAACGAACTTCCCTGCTCATTTGAGGTACGAACCTCAAATATTTCTGGACTTGAGGTGCGTACCTCAAATAGCTTTGGAAGTATGCCGCGATTCGCACATCCTCGATTGACGGCGCAAAAAGGGAGGAATGGATGACTTACACAAAACTGGCTTCGGCCAGCGCAATAGTCCTTGCCGCTACTACTCTTTCTACCAAGGCAAATGCTGAAGATCTGACGCTATGTTGGGCTGCATGGGACCCGGCCAACGCGCTTGTCGAACTATCCAAAGAATTCGAAGCAGAATCCGGCCACACGATGAACTTCGAATTTGTTCCGTGGCCAAATTTTGCGGACCGTATGCTGAACGAGCTGAACTCTGGGGGTAAGCTCTGCGACCTACTGATCGGTGACAGCCAATGGATCGGCGGCGGCGCTGAGAATGGTCATTACGTCCAGCTGAACGACTTCTTCGATGCTGAAGGCATCAGCATGGACGATTTCGCACCGGCCACTGTTTACGCTTACTCGACCTGGCCCAAAGGTACACCAAACTACTACGCGCTGCCTGCGATGGGCGATGCAAACGGCTGGTTCTATCGCAAGGACTGGTTCGAAAATCCCGAAATCCAAGCTGCGTACAAGGAGGCGACTGGTCAGGACCTACGTGAACCTCAGTCTCAGAAAGAGTTGTTGCAGATCGCCCAGTTCTTTCAGGGTCGTGAAATCGACGGCAAGACTGTCTACGGTGCAGCAATCTTTACCGAACGCGGCTCAGAAGGGATCACCATGGGTGTGACCGGAGCGCTGTATCCATGGGGTTTCAAATACGAAAACACCCCTGGCTCATATGACATGGAAGGTGCTGTAAACTCACCGGAAGCTGTTGAAGCTCTAGAATTTTACAAGGAATTCTACAAAACGGCGACACCTCCGGGATATACCAACTCTTACATGGGTGAGAGCCTGGATGCCTTTAAGTCCGGTCAGGTCGCCATGGCGATGAACTGGTTTGCGTTCTTCCCAGGTCTCTATGCCGACCCCAATACCGGCGGTGACAAGATCGACTTCTTTGTAAACCCACCACAAAATCAGGCAGGTTCAACGCTTGGCGGACAAGGCATTTCTGTTGTCAGCTACTCTGACAAACAGGACGCCGCCCTTGAATACATCAAGTGGTTCGCACAGCCAGAAGTGCAGGCCAAATGGTGGGAGCTAGGCGGCTACTCGGCACACAACTCCGTGCTGGAAGATCCTGGTTTCGTGGACAGCCAACCGTTTGCCGGTGACTTCCTTGAAGCAATGGCTGGAGTTCAGGATTTCTGGCAAGAGCCTGCCTACGCGGAACTCCTGCTGGCCATGCAGAAACGCATCCACGACTACGTGGTTGCTGATCAAGGTACAGCTCAAGAAGCGCTTGATCTTCTGATCGAAGATTGGACGGAAGTCTTCGAAGACGAAGGCAAGCTGTAGTCCGGACAAAGGCAGGAGCGGGTGCTATCCCGCTCCAACTTCACCCGTGAGTCCTAAACCAACAAGAACTGGCAAAGAGATGTCTGACAGGACCGTAGATCGCGTTGCGCAGGCAACGCCCGAGCGAGTTGCGCGAAAAATACGAGGTTTATCCGATCGCGCGATCGCCTGGATATTCATCTCCCCAACGATATTCCTATTGCTGGCGATCAACATCTTTCCGTTGATCTGGACCATCCAACTGAGCTTTACCAACTACAAGGCCAACCGGATCGGGCGCGAAGTCAAAGATGTCGGGCTCAGGAATTACGAGCGTATTCTGACAGACTCGGACACCTGGCTAAATATGCAGGCGACGGCGCACTTCCTGTTCTGGACGATCTTTTTCCAGGTCTTGATCGGGTTTACTCTGGCCTGGTTGATCAACAAGAAATTCAAGGGCAACGATCTTTGGACAACGATCATCGTGCTGCCGATGATGCTGTCTCCTGCAGTCGTCGGGAACTTCTGGAAGTTCCTGTATCAACCTCAAATCGGGCTGTTTAACTACATCGTGTCCTGGTTTACAGGCAAAGACCCATCGAGCTTTGAAATGCTGGGATCCGTCAATCTGGCCCCTTGGGCGATCGTGATTGTCGACACCTGGATGTGGACCCCCTTCGTGATGCTAATCTGTCTGGCCGGGCTGCGCAGCATTCCCGATTACATCTACGAGGCGGCTGAGATCGACAGGGCCAGCAAGCTGCGGCAGTTCTTCACAATCACCATTCCGATGGTGCTACCGTTCCTGATGCTCGCGGTGCTGTTTCGAGGAATCGAGAACTTCAAGATGTTCGATCTGGTGGTTCAGCTAACCGGCGGGGGGCCGGGGTCTGTTACGGAACTCACTTCGATCAACCTGAAACGCGAAGCCTTTGAGAAATGGCGTACGGGCTATGCGTCAGCCTATGCGATCATCCTTTTCGTCACCGTGTTCGGCCTTGCGTCGATCTACGTCAAAGCCCTGAACAAGGTGAAACAGAGATGAGCAGTTTTTCCGTCACTGAACCTTCAAACCGGGCCAAGTGGATCGCCGGTTTTCTGGTCATCATTTATGCGTTGATAACGATGATCCCTCTGGTTTGGATTTTACTGACTGGCTTTAAGTCACCTGCCGATGCGATCAGCTACCCGCCCAAAGTGGTCTTTGACCCAACGCTTGAAGGCTACGTCAATCTCTTCACCACGCGCACGCGGCAGACGCAGGAGTTTTTGGAAGCGAACCCGCCGCAGAACTGGGCCGATGAGATCGTGCGCCAATACGACATGGTGATCGTCGGGCCATCCAAGTTTGGCGAGCGCTTTATGAATTCGGTTATCATCGGATTTGGCTCGACGTTCTTGAGTATCTTCCTTGGTACGCTGGCCGCCTATGCGTTCAGCAGGTTCAAGGTCCCACTCAAGGACGACCTTCTGTTCTTCATTCTTAGTACCAGGATGATGCCCCCGGTTGCTGTCGCCATCCCAATCTTTCTAATGTTCAGAAACCTTGGGCTGAGCGACACGCATCTGGGGATGATCCTGTTGTATACGGGCGTGAATATTTCCTTGGCGGTCTGGTTGCTAAAAGGCTTCATTGACGAAATCCCAAGAGAGTACGAAGAAGCCGCGCTCATAGATGGCTACACACGGTTTCAGGCGTTTTACAAAGTAGTGCTGCCGCAAGCCGCGACCGGCATAGCCTCAACAGCTATCTTTTGCTTGATCTTCGCCTGGAATGAGTACGCGTTTGCCGTGCTGCTGACATCCGCGAACGCGCAGACCGCACCACCGTTCATCCCAACCATTATCGGTATTGGCGGCCTGGATTGGCCTGCTGTGGCGGCAGGTGCCACGATCTTCCTGATCCCTGTCATGATATTCACCATCCTGATGCGCAAACATTTGCTGCGTGGGATCACATTCGGAGCCGTACGCAAATGAGCGGGTTTCTTAACGGATTGTTGCGATTTCGCCGCGGCCCATGGGAGATGGTCGCAACCATCCTTATTGCGCTGGGTGTCTTTATGCTGATGCAGCCCTTTGTCCTTTGGGCCTTCACCTACTCTTTCATCGTCACGTTGATCGGAACCGTCATGTTCATCATCGTCAGCCATTTCCCGGAGTAGAAATGGCCCAGATCGTAGTCAAAAACGTAAAGAAGATGTTCGGCGACTTCACGGCTGTCCGCGAAAGCTCGTTCACGATTGAGGACGGTGAGTTTTTCATGTTGCTAGGGCCATCTGGCTGCGGAAAGACGACAACACTGCGGATGATCGCCGGCTTGGAACTTCCAACGTCAGGTGAAATCTACCTAGACGGTGAAGAGATAAGCCAGCGGCCCCCATCAGAGCGAGACATTGCATTCGTGTTCCAGATGTTTGCGCTGTATCCTCACATGAACGTTCGCAAAAATATCAGCTATCCCCTGATATCGCAGGGCATGCCGCGTGCTGCTGTCAAAGCCAAAGTAGAGGAAGTCGCGGGAATTCTGGGGATCAACGACATCCTCGATAGCCCGGTAGGTGGGCTTTCAGGCGGTGACAGGCAGCGCGTGGCACTGGGGCGCGCGATTGTTCGCGAACCCAAGGCGTTCATGATGGACGAACCTCTTGGTGCCTTGGATGCCGAGTTTCGTGAGCACATGGCCGAAGAACTACGCGCACTTCATGATCGCATGGGCGCAACCACTGTTTACGTCACACACGATCAGTTGGAAGCCATGCAAATGGGCGACAAGATCGTTGTGATGAACAACGCCGTGATCGAACAATTCGGCACTCCTCAAGAAATCTACGACAAACCAGCTACGATGTTCGTTGCGGACTTTATCGGGTCTCCTTCGATGAACTTCCTACCGTTTCAAGGAAAGGTCGAGCCTGGCTCGGAAATGGTACGACTGAATGGCCATGACGAAGCCGTGCCCAAACTGATGGAAGATGCGGAAGGTGACTTGGTTTTCGGCGTTCGTCCGGAGCATGTTTTTTTATCGGATGCGAGTACCTACCGAGCCAAGGTCCTGGCCGCAGAATATTTAGGAACCACCCAGATCGTGACGCTGCAAAGCCCGAACGGAGAGCTGAAAGCTCGAATTGATGCACGCGAAGTTGTTAATCCCGGCGAGACGGTGGGATTGGAGTTCCGCTCCACTGCAGTAACCCTGTTTGAAAAGTCTACCGGGCGTGCTTTGAGGTCCGCTCTGAACGACGAGGTACTAAACAATGGCTGAAGTCGCGTTGGAGAATATCTCGAAGTCATTTGGCAACGTCAAAGCGGTAGATGATATCTCAATGATGATCCCCAACGGCGCCTTTGTGGTGTTGTTGGGCCCGACTGGAGCGGGAAAAACAACGACGCTGAGATTGATATCCGGGCTTGAGAAACTGGATTCAGGAACGGTGCGTATTGCCGGGCGTGACGTTGGACTATATACACCTGCCCAGCGCGATGTGGCGATGGTCTTCCAGCAATACTCGCTGTACCCGCATATGACGGTGCGTGAGAACCTATCTTTCCCGCTGCGGTCGCCGATCCTGAAGACGCCAGAGGATGAGATCGCTAGAAAGGTCAACGAAGTCTCGGAGATCCTCCAGATCCCGCACAAGCTGGACAACAAAGCCACCGAACTGTCTGGCGGCGAAATGCAGCGTGTGTCGATCGGACGGGCGCTGGTGCGTGATCCCCAGATCTTCCTGATGGACGAACCGCTCAGTTCTTTGGACGCCAAGCTTCGGGCGGATTTGCGCGTCGAGCTGAAAAGGATTCAGGCCGATCTGGGGTCGACCTTACTGTACGTGACGCATGATCAGGTCGAAGCCATGACAATGGCGACGCATATCGGCGTTTTGGAAAACGGCAGGCTGGTTCAATACGGAACACCCCGGGACATCTATGAAAACCCGGGCAGTGTTTACGTCGCCAGCCGGTTGGGACTGCCACGGATCAACATCCTGCCGTCCGAGTTGTTCGGAGGCGATCACAAAGGCCCGCAGATCGGCCTGCGCCCGGAAAACATCATCGAAGGCGAAGGCAGCGAGGCGCGGGTGATACGTGCCGAACATCTGGGCGATCAAACACGGCTACACTTGGACTTACACGGTCACCCGGTTGTGACCCTGATTGATGTCCATCAGGACTACCCATCTGGAAAGACTATAAAAATCCGCCCCCACAACCCGTTGTATTTTGACGCGTCCGGCGCGCGCGTGAATTAAGGAGCAAAAGCATGGCCCAGTTCCTCAACACAAAAGAAACCCTGGTAACAGAGGCCATAGACGGCCTTCTGGCTTCCTCTGGCGGGCAGCTAACCCGGCTGGACGGCTATCCACATATCAAGGTTGTTTACCGGTCGGATTGGGACAAGTCGAAGGTCGCCCTGATATCCGGTGGAGGGTCTGGTCACGAACCGGCCCACGCAGGGTTTGTTGGTACCGGTATGCTGACGGCCGCGGTCTGCGGAGAAGTGTTCGCCTCGCCTTCGGTCGAGGCGGTTTTGGCGGGCATTCTTGCGGTTACGGGTGAAGCTGGGTGCTTGCTTATCGTCAAGAATTACACCGGTGATCGATTGAACTTTGGACTGGCAGCTGAACGCGCCCGTGCATTGGGCCGCAAAGTAGAGATGGTTGTTGTTGATGATGACATCGCCCTGCCCGACCTTCCGCAACCGCGTGGCGTCGCGGGTACGTTGTTCGTTCACAAAATCGCCGGAGCGCTAGCTGAAGGTGGTGCCGATCTGGACACCGTTACCAAAGCAGCAAGAAGTACCATAGCAAAGGTTGTCAGCATCGGAATGAGTTTGGACACCTGCACCGTTCCCGGCTCTCCAAAAGAAGACCGGATTGCCCCTGGCAAAGCGGAGCTTGGCTTGGGCATCCATGGCGAACCTGGTGTACAGCAAGTCGAGTTCTCAAATGCTGTATCGGCTATGTCCACAGTAGTGGAGAAGCTGAAGCAACGGGTGGGGTCCGGGCATTGTGTGGCGTTGGTCAACAACCTCGGCTCTACAACTCCGCTGGAAATGGCTGTCCTCACACACGCCTTGTCCGAGACTGGTATTGCCCATCATATTATTGGCCCCGCGCCAATGATGACATCGCTGGATATGCACGGGTTTTCCGTTTCTATTCTGCCTGTAGATCAGGACGATTTATCTGCGCTTGAAGCACCTGTTGATCTGGCCGCATGGCCGGGGATCAATTCCATGAACCCGATTAATGTGGCATCATTGCCTGATGGCCTGACCCCTATCGATCCAATTCCTTCGAACAATCCCACCACAAGGGAAACGATCACCCGGCTGTCTGAATTGCTCATCAACGCCGAGAAGAACCTCAACCAACTGGACGCGAAATCTGGGGATGGCGATACAGGAAGCACATTGGCGACTGCCGCAAGAGCATTGCAAGGAAGTCTTGACCGCATGCCGCTTGCCGATTTGACACAACTGTTTCCAGCGTTAGGCAATGAGTTAAGCCAGACAATGGGTGGTTCTTCCGGCGTGATACTCGCAATTTTCTTCAACGCAGCTGGAGATGCCTGTGCGAGCGGGGCTTCGGTATCGAAGTCTCTGGTCGAAGGTCTGAATCGCGTCAGCCAGGTTGGGGGTGCCAAGGTCGGTGACAGGACAATGATTGACGCTCTGGCACCGGCGCTTGCGGCACTGCCATCTGGTCTGACGCATGCGGCCGAGGCTGCCCGCGAAGGCGCGAACAACACCGCGAATATTCGTCGTGCGAAGGCAGGCCGCGCGGCCTATGTTCCCGAAGAAAACCTAGTTGGACATAACGATCCCGGCGCCGAGGCTGTTGCTTTGTTGTTTGAAGGCTTGGCACGGGAGATTGAGGGCTGAAGAACACGTGGAAGACCAAAAACAAAAACTAGAATTGGTGAAAAAGCCAACCGTAAACGACCTCGCGCGCGTCGCCGGTGTAAGTCTGGCGACTGTTGACCGGGTCTTGAACAGACGTCCCGGCGTGCGGGCCGTAACCGTACAGAAAGTGCAAAAGGCAATTGATGAGCTGGGATATGTTCGCGATACCGCTGCGGCCAACCTTGCACGAAACCGAGTTTACAACTTCCTCTTTGTTCTGCCGGACACGGACAACGAGTTTGTAGAGGCAATCAGCAGTCAGATCGCAGAACAATCCCGTGACCAATTTATCGAGCGGACTCGTATTGCGATAAAGAAAGTGGCTCCGTTTGAGCCGCAAGATATCGTCAACATTCTGGATGCTGTCGACAGTTTGGATGTAGACGGAGTCGCAGTTTTCGGGCCCGAAACGCCTTCTGTCCGGGATGCTATAAAAAGGCTCAGGGACAAAGGCGTTCCGGTGGTCGCCTTGGTGTCTGACTTGCCCAGTTCTGAGCGAGACCACTTTGTGGGAATCGACAACGTTTCGGCAGGACGAACCGCCGCTCAGCTGATGGGACGATTTGTGCATCGCGACGGCAAGGTCTTGGTTCTTACAGGCTCTCGTTTGGCGCGTGACCACCTCGAGCGTCGTCAAGGCTTTGATATTGTTGTGGCCGAGGAATTTCCGCACCTCCAAGTCGTAGCGTCTGTCGAGGGTCGGGATGACCCGGATCTGATTTACAAGATGATGCCCGAAATCTTTCAAACCTATCCGGATCTGGTCGGAATATACTCGTCAGCAGCGGGTAATGCAGGCCTGATTCAATTTCTTTCAGAGAACAAGCTCAGCAAAGACCTGGTGATTATAGCTCATGAGCTTACTCCACTCAGTCGTGAGGCGCTTAGGCTTGGCACATTTGACGCCTTAATCTCGCAAGACACTGGGCACATTGTTCGTTCGGCCGTTCGCCTGTTGCGTGCGACTTCGGACAAAGTCCCGTTCAACAAAGCTCAGGAACGTATCCGTATCGATATCTATCTAAAGGAAAATTTACCGCCATAGAGGCTTAGGTTTTGGGGAGGAAATTTATGAAAACGATCAAAGGCCCAGCTTTGTTTCTTGCACAGTTTACGGGGGACGAAGCGCCGTTCAATTCGTGGGACGCGATCACAAAATGGGCGGCTGATTGTGGATACAATGGCGTTCAGGTTCCCAGTTGGGATGGCCGGTTGTTCGACCTCGAACAGGCCGCATCCAGCGCTGGTTATTGCGATGACTTCAAAGGCAAGGCCAAGGAAAATGGTGTCGAAGTCACGGAACTTTCAACACACCTTCAGGGCCAGCTTGTGGCCGTTCACCCAGCCTTTGACAGTGCGTTTGATGGCTTTGCGGTCGAAAGCGTCCGGGGGAACCCGAAAGCCCGACAAGAATGGGCCGTGGACCAGGTCAAAAAAGCGCTATCCGCTTCGAAAAATTTGGGCATTTCGGCACATGCGACATTCTCAGGCGCGCTGGCGTGGCCATATGTCTATCCTTGGCCGCAGCGCCCTGCCGGCTTGATTGAAACGGCATTTGATGAGCTTGCGCGCCGTTGGGTGCCCATCCTGAATCACGCCGATGAATGCGGTGTCGATGTCTGCTACGAAATCCACCCCGGAGAGGACCTCCACGATGGTGTTACCTACGAGATGTTTCTCGAGCGGACAGGCAATCACCCACGGGCCTGCATGCTATACGACCCGTCGCATTACGTGCTGCAATGCCTCGACTATCTGGACAATATCGACATCTACAAAGATCGGATCCGGATGTTCCATGTCAAAGATGCCGAGTTCAATCCAACCGGCCGGCAGGGTGTTTATTCCGGGTATCAAAGCTGGGTAGATCGGGCCGGGAGGTTCCGCTCACTGGGCGATGGTCAGGTGGATTTCGGGGCTGTGTTCTCAAAAATGGCCGCGAATGACTTTGATGGCTGGGCTGTGGTCGAATGGGAGTGCTGTCTCAAACACCCCGAAGATGGAGCGCGCGAGGGCGCTCAGTTTGTGTCAGATCACATCATCCGTGTGACCGAGAAAGCTTTTGATGATTTTGCTGATGGTGGCGCAGACGAAGCCGCCAATCGTAAAATGCTGGGGATTGAGTGATGGTCACAGGACGCAGTGAAGAAACCTCGGGTCGTATTCGCCTTGGCATGGTTGGTGGCGGAAACGACGCCTTCATAGGCGGCGTTCATCGCATAGCCGCGCGACTGGACGACAAGTTCGAGCTGGTAGCCGGTGCTTTGTCTTCAACGCCAGAGAAATCTCTTGAAAGTGGGCAAGCATTGGGGCTTGAACGGGTCTATGAAGACTTCAAACAAATGGCAATCAGGGAAGCCCGGCTGAAATCTGGGATCGAGGCCGTCTCAATTGTCACGCCAAATAACGTTCACTATGCAGCTGCGCGTGAGTTCCTGAAACGCGGTATTCACGTCATTTGTGACAAGCCACTCACCTCGACATTTGCCGATGCAAAGAAGCTGGTCAAAGCAGCAGTAAGCGCGAATGCTCTATTCATTTTGACCCACAATTACACTGGCTATCCAATGGTTCGGCAGGCGCGTGAAATGGTTGCCAACGGCGATATTGGCAAGATCCGCGTAGTTCAGGTTGAGTACCCGCAGGATTGGCTGACCGAGCAGCAGGATTTCAAACAGGCGGAGTGGCGAACCGATCCAGAACGCTCGGGCGCGGGTGGATCAACCGGTGACATCGGAACCCATGCTTACAACCTCGCATGCTTTGTAACCGGGCTTAATGCGGAAAGCCTGGCGGCAGACTTGCAGGCCTTTGTGCCGGGGCGCAAAGTCGATGACAATGCGCACGTCTTGCTTCGCTTCGAAGGCGGAGCGCGTGGTATGCTGTGGTCTTCTCAGGTGGCCCCCGGCAATGAAAACGCACTTCGTTTGCGCGTCTATGGCGAAAAAGGTGGGTTGGAGTGGTCTCAGGAAGATCCCAATTACCTGTGGTTCACGCCCTACAACGAACCCAAGCGTCTGATCACACGAAATGGAGCTGGAGCTGGTGGCGCTGCCAATCGGTTGAGCAGGGTCCCTCCGGGCCATCCCGAGGGGTATCTTGAAGGTTTCGCCAATATCTATGGAGAGGCTGCTGAGGCGATCCAGGCTTTCCGAAATGGGATTTCAACCGACGCGTCCGTTGTTTATCCAACGGTTCATGACGGGCTTAGTGGCGTAAAATTTGTTGCCGCGTGCGTGCAAAGCTCTTCAAGGAATGCAGCTTGGGTCAGCTTAACGTAAAATCTGGTTGTTGGCATAAGGCAGAAATATTGGGAGGCATCGAGCGTATCTGCAAAAAACCGAAGCGCGCGCAACCTATAGGTGCACGCTCCGGTACAACGAACCGCGAACGTCTTTGAAGAGGTTTTTTGTGATCCGAAGAACCAATCGACTTCCATCCGAGTCTACTAGATGGGAATGTCCGCTTTGTGCGCGCAGCAAACGTTGAATGAATTCTGCCGAACGTCTGCAGCGAGCCCAAAGCGACCCTGAGAAATAACGCATATCATCGCCCGAGGTGAAAGTAGT
>NZ_WQGD01000036.1:0-13866 GCF_013034475.1 Ruegeria sp. HKCCA6837 | reverse complement strand
CCCACCAGTCCCCGAAACTCTAGTCCGAAATGGCCCAGAACACGGGGGCTAGACAACTTCGGGTCAGAATGTTGGGCTGATCGGCCATTTTTTGAATCGTTCCCTACATACGAACTGAAAACAAGTGTACTCTAAACTATGAGCTGCTGATCAGGTTTCACAAAATGTATATTCCTCGAGCGCTTACGCCGGCTTCAGAGAATCTGCAGGTTCGCAAGGCCGCAGAGAACGGCCGGTTTGTCCGCATCCCAGACCTTTGAAGCTGTAGCAGCGAATGGCCGGTGCTGGCAGGAGCGGTCGTTCAGGCACTGAAGCGGACCTCGCACCTCGGTTCCGTCGTCTTGAAGGGCTTCTTTACGCGGCTTTGCTGACATCTGACCGAACCGCTCAGGTGTCGAAGAAGAGCCCAAAATGAACTTGGTTAGTGGCGAAGCGTTCAGCACTTGTGATGAAAAAAGAATCCGCAAAGCTGATGAAAGCGCTCGCCTAGGTAGTGTTTGTCTGAAAGGCTGCGGAAAACGAAAGCTAGCAAAGCACGCAAAGCGAGGCCTTGTCTGCGCGCTGCAGATTATAGGTTTAGAGAATAACTCAAGACTTGATCTTCTCCATCTTTGGATCAAACAAGGGCTTCAACGAGGCCGTTGCGGGTATGCGTTCCCCCGCCACTTCGACCTCCCACGTTCCCTCACTGATGATGGCCGTTGTGAGGGGCGCGTCCAGCTCAGCGAAGCCAATACCGACAGCCCCGCCAAGCGAGTGGCCATATCCACCAATTTGCAGATGGCCGACCTCGGTCCCGTTCAGATAGAGGCACTCGTTTCCGTAAAGCAGCGGTTCGGGATCTTTCAGCAAGAATTGCAGCATCCTTACCTTTGGCACGCCTTCGGCTTTGATCGCGGCAAGAGCATCGCGACCGATGAAGCCGCCGGGTTTGTCGAGTTTCACGGCAAAGCCAAGGCCTGCGGAGATCGGGTTGTCAGTGTTGTCCACATCGAGGCCAAAATCGCGGTAAGCTTTCTCAAGACGCAGCGAGTTCAGGGTTTGCATGCCCGCATCGCGCAGGCCGAACTCTTTGCCTGCCTCCTTTAGCAGATCATAGACCTGAACGGCGGCGTATGAGGGTACTTGCAGTTCCCAGCCAAGCTCGCCCACGAACGTCACGCGGAAGGCTTTCACCACCCAATAGCCGACGTCAATGTCCTGACAGGTCATGAAGGGAAAGGCCTCGTTCGACATGTCGGCTGAGGTGACTTTCTCCATCAGCATCCGGGCTTTGGGCCCGTGGATGTTGATCTGGGTGATGGCAGGGGTTAGATCGGTGATGACAACGACCTCGCCTTCCTGGATGTGGCGCTTCATGCGCATCAGGGTATGACCGTGGCTGTTTTCGCCTACGACCACCATGAACTGGTCCTCAGTCAGACGGGTCACGGTCAGGTCGGCCTCAAAACCACCCTGTTCGTTGACCCAAGCCGTGTAGACAAGGCGTCCCGGTTCCACATCAATGTCATTGCACGAGAGGCGGCTCATCAAAGCAAGCGCGTCGGGGCCTTCGACGTTGAACTTGGACATGTTGGACATGTCCATGATTATGACATCCTCGCGGGCGGCGCGGTGTTCTTCGGCGTGCCAGTCAAACCAGTTCTGGCGCTGCCAGCTGTATGTCTCGATCTTTGCCTGCTCTGGCGAGGGGGCAAACCAGTCGGGCATTTCCCAGCCGTGGCCTTCGGCAAACCAGGCGCCGCTTGCTGCCAGCCGGTCATGCAGGACCGAGCGTTTTAGGTCGCGGGCGGTGTGGTAGTTTTCGTTGTGGAAATGCTGGCCGAACATTTTGCCCAAGAGTTCCGGGCCACGGTCGCGGCGAAAGGCCTTGGTCGCCTCGTGCCGGGTGAAGCGGTTGACATTGATGCCGGTGACGTCGATCTGCGGATGGCCGCTGACGATCCATTCGGCCAGCACCTTGCCGGTGCCCGCACCGTTCAGAATGCCAAGCGAGTTCATCCCGCAGGCCACAAAGCAGTTGCGAAGCTCGGGTGTTTCTCCGACCAAGGGGGCAAGGTCTGGAGTAAAGCTTTCGGGGCCGCAGAAGAGTTTGCGCACGCCGACGTTCAGCGCATCGGGAACACGGGAATAGGCCTTTTCCAGATGCGGGCCGACGCGGTCCCAGTCGGGTTCGATTTCGCCAAAGGCAAAGTTCTCGGGGATGCCGTCGAGTTTCCAGGGGGCGGCGCCCGGCTCGAACAGTCCGAGCATGAGGCCGCCGACCTCTTCGCGGTAATAGGTATAGGTCGAAGGATCTTCGAGGACGGGGAGGTCGCGGCTGAGGCCGTCAATGTTCTCGGTAATGAGATAGTAGTGTTCCGCGGCCTGAAGTGGCAGATTGATACCCGCTTTCGCGCCCAATTGGCGGGACCACATGCCGCCGCAGATCACCACGTTTTCGGCTGTGATGGTTTGGCCATCAGCGGTTTTGACGCCGGTGGCAGTGCCGTTTCTGGCCATAATTTCGGAAACAGTCACGCCCTCGAAAATCTTCGCGCCGCCCATGCGCGCGCCTTTGGCAAGCGACATGGTCACATCGACGGGGTTGGCGCGGCCATCCTCGGGAATGTAGAAACCGGCCAACACGTCGCTGAGGTCGCCGATGGGGAAGAGGTCGGCGGTTTCCTTGGGTGAGATTTCGTAGATGTTGATCCCGTGGCGGCGCATGAAGGGCGCGAGGCGGCGCATCTCGTGCACGCGTTCCTCGTTGTTGGCGATCTGCAGGTAGCCAACGTCTCGGAAGCCGGTCGGCAAGCCCGTTTCCTTTTCCAGGTTGGCGTAAAGGTCACGCCCATGCGTATAGATCTCGCATTCAGCTTCGGACGGCAAAAGCCCTGCCACGATAAGCCCTGCCGCGTGCCAAGTTGTACCACTGGTTAGCTGGTCGCGCTCAAGCACCAAGACGTCAGTCATACCCAACTTGGTTAGGTGATAGGCTGTGTTACAGCCAATCGATCCGCCACCGATGATCACGGTTTGCGCGTGCGATGGGAGGGTGCTGGCCATAGTGCGCTCCTACTGAAAGAATCAAATTTGATCAAATCAATGCGTTGACATTATTGAAAAAGCAAGGGATTGATTGAACGGATGTTCAGTGGATCCAGGTAAATGGCTGTAAAGGTGAAGAAAAAAAATCGCGTTGAGGCACCGGAAGAACGGCGCAGGCAACTGATCGATGCGACGGTGACTTGCATTGCCAGTCACGGAATATCGGGAACGACGCTGCGCAAGGTCAGTGAGACTGCCGGCCTTTCGTTGGGTTTGGTGAACTTTCACTTCGCGAACAAGGACACGCTTTTGCAGTACACCCTTGTTGCGCTAGCGGAAGAGCATCGCAATTTGTGGAAGCAAAGAGTGATGAAGACAGAGTTGACACCTGTCGAGAAAATTTACGCCATTGTGGAGGCGCAATTTCACCCTAAGATTTGCAGCCGAAAAAAATTGGCTGTCTGGTTTGCGTTCTTTGGCGAGGCCCGCCATCGAAAAGTATATCGCGAGATCACTTCGGGCATCGACGCAGAGCGAATGGAAACTTGTCGTACTTTGCTACAACAGATCGCTGAGGAAAGAACACTGTTTGGCCAGCCAGATGAGGTTGCCGCTACGCTCGAAGCCTTGTTCGACGGAACCTGGCTGAACATCCTTATGTACCCTGAAGCATTCACGCGCGCGCACGCTGAACGACAAGTTAAGGATTATCTCGGATTGGTGTTTGCCCAGCAATTTTCGGGCTGAAACCACATCTGCTGGTTGGATCAGGTTATCGGCAGATGTGGCCAAGTCTAGACAAGTGTAAAGTCTGCTTCGTCCGCGAAGCCGAAATTGCAAAGTAATGTTTTTAATGTCCGCTTTAGGATGACTGTGGTCCTTTGGAGTAATAACGCTGATGGCAGCAATGTCCGTTTGGCGATCACTAAAGCATGCATAAGCGAATGATCAGGTTACTGCCTTCAATGTTCAAACCGCTGTAGCTGGCTCGCCGCCAGATTGATCGCAAAGCTCGTATCATACGAACGACTGGTTTTTGAGGGCGTAGTTGTGCTCTTTGAGGGCGTAGTTGTGCTCGAGGTCAAAATTGGCCTCTACTTGGTGAATGGTCACGGTAAGTACACTGCAAATGCAGGCGAGGTAATTTCGCCACTGGGGGTACCATTGGGGGTATCATGCGGTTTGTGTATAAATTTTCTAGTTTAGAAGTATATACTTAACATATATTATGTATTCCGTGTGGTGCACCACTTCCTTTGCTCAAGACGTTTCTGTATTTTTTCGGCAGCCTAGCCAATACACGCCGTTCCGATGGCGTCCGTCGCGCTTCACCCGACTGCGCGCCTGGGCAAAATGCTTCGTCACCACGGACGCATGGAGAATTGGAGATCATTTTGCATTAAATGCACTCAAGCTCCTGAAAATCGATTATGCTTGAAGTTATCACAAGATAGGAGACTGCCATGCTTTATCCACTTGCAACACTCAAAGCCGACAAGCTGAACCTGGTTCAGGAACTTGAAGAAGAAATCGGAAGCCCGATTGTAGCCTTCACCGCTGTGGATGCGGGTACTGCTACTCTTCCGAAAGACAAGCTGCAAAAGCTGCAGGCCCTGGAGGATGAACTTGATGTCGTTCTGGTTGCGGTGCGGCCGAACTAGTCTTTTTTTGGTCTCGCTTGGATAGTCGAAGGACTGCTGACGACAGATTGCTGGGCCACATTATTTCTTCCTCCCAGCCCGTTAAAACGCACCTGAGATTCTTTAAGGTTTCAACATCCAAAGGAGGTTCTTTATGCCGCAATACAACGACATGTTCGAACTGTCCGTCGAAGACATCGATTTGATTGAAAGCTCTCTCCGCCGGGCGCAGACTGCACTTTCACATGCTGAGCGGGCTGAAAAGGTGCAACAAAGGGAAGAACGAGAAGATGCGTTGAACAGAATTCAAGACCTGTTGGGGCGCCTTCACGATCAGAAGATTTTCTATCGGCCGAAAAGCGGGGTTTACGTCGGCGGATAAGTTCAGCCCGTGCCGCCGGATCGGTGTGACACTAGTTTCTTTGCCTCATCAAAAATCACGCGATCCAAAGCGGTTAGTTCTTCAATAAGAGCCAACGTCTCTTCATCGGGTTGGTGAATTTCGACCTTGGATGCGTTGCTGTGAAGGACTTTGATTTTAGGTGCCCCCAGATCAGCGAAAATATTGCGAATGTCGCTCTCAAAGCTGTCGACAAACCCGATATAATCAAACCGTCGGAGGTTTTGTCGCGCCCGATCCAGCAGGGCGTTCGGGTCGATTTGCCTTGGGTCACCTAAGAGGTTCGCGTCGGCTTGTTCGCGCGCCTTCCGAGAACCCCATCCGGAATGCAGTTGCCAAGCTTGGGCGTTCCACAAATGTTGCGAAAATTTCGGTTTGTTGGCCTGCAACAAAAACTCTTTTAGACTTTGAGTGCGTGCAGCGGCTGCAAGCTCACTTTGTTCAGCAGGTTGCTTCGACAAATACTTGTACAGAGAAACGACTCTTTCAGTCGGCTCTCGCAAGAACGTGAAAAGGTAGCGATCTGCCAATAGCGGCTCAGCAAATATCATTCCGAAATGTCCAGAAATAAAAGGAAATTTGGCACACTCATCAAGATCGAGTGTCTGGTAATCAGCGTGACTGCACACTTGGTTTTCGCCATAGTGACGGCGGGCGATCTCTTGCACAGACGTGCCTGCGGTTTTTTGAATGTGTGGAAAGATCGCCGGTCGAAGCTTTTTCGATTTTTTAAAAGAGAACATATTCCGCCCGACTTTATTCGTTTCGTCTCTGGTATATATGAGGCGCAACGTTGATTTTATTGACAGCACTCGAACGCGCCAGATGATGCGTTCACGTTAACGTGAGTTTTTGTCTCAATCAAACATCAAACTGATTGTATTTTTTTCACCTGCAGAGGAGCGATCGCCGGCTAGAGCGGTTGCTTGGTGATGATTATAGATGACAGAACGTTCTCTGAGATCGCGGAAACAAAAGGCGAATCCAAGCGCAAGATGTAGGATCTGGTCGATCTCGCAACGCTGGCGCCCAGTCTTCTAGATGCCATCGCTGAGGACGAACAATCAGACGGCCTAGTTAGGGATTTCCTGTACAAGTCGGAATTCCGGGCGATCTGGTCAGATCAGAACAAGCAGTTCGCTGTGTTCTGATACAAAGCCTCTCCCGAGGCCACCAAAGCGTACTTTCGGAAACGCGAACTGAGAGTGCGGCCCGAAATCAACCTTATTGCTTTGACGTTCGGATCTTAGCTCTACTTGCTAAGTTCTAAACGTCAGAAATTTAACCACAATCGGCGGTCACTTTCTCAGTGTGTGATTAAAGGATGAACAGGCTGGGGTGGTAGGAAACCTTGCCGACCGATGAAACCTAAGAGCTTTTCCGACCGGTGGCCGGAACTGGGGCGGTTTCGGGGGCATTTCGAGGGTGAGCACGGGGCTTTCTCGCCGCTGGAGAGGGCGTTAAACCTCGAACTTTACATAGATTTGTCCGAGCCTGAGATGGTTCTGCTAACAGTTTTGGCTTCGAAGGCTTCCGATGCAGGCTGATGTATTAGAAAATACAGGGGATGTAATGCTGTGAGTGTTTGTGATGGAATGGTATTGGTTTTTAGCTCTTGTCTTGACTGTCTTTTTGTCGAAAAAGTACGGGTTGCCGCGCCCGTTACACACCGTTCGGATAAGCGGAAAACTGTTGAAAGCTGATTTTAAAATTGGCCGCAAGGTCTGCGCAACAATGGGTAAAGACGGTTTCTTGATGTTTGAAAACGGTGACTCTTTCAGCCTTTACAACGAAGGAAAGAGGGACGTGGGCTTAATCGGAGTCCGCAACGACAACCTTCCCCAACCCAAAGCGGTGCGCGACCCTACTTCTGGCGAACTAACGATCGATATTGCAGACCACAAATTCAAGGTCGTGCCATGTTCTCATTATCGGTTTTTCTATGCCGACTACAAAATACTGCTCAACGACAAAATAGTCGGCACTTTCCGTACTACCAAATCGCGGACTCCCTTGTTCACCGATTTTTACGTCGATTTGCCGGAGCGTGAGATGGTGCTTATAACGGTTTTGGCTTCGGAAGCGCCCGATCCGGAGGAATCCTTGCCGACCGATGAAACCTAAGAGCTTTTCCGACCGGTGACCGAAACTGGGGCGGTTTCGGGGGCATTCGCTAAGCTTTGCGACGGGCATTTTGACCGCTAGACCGACCGTTGAAGGGACAGCTTGCGAGACCGCTGAGACGACCGCTGACGATCGGTTCCGGGGGCTGAAGACTGGTCGCGGGTGCTGGCGGGGGGCGGAAACTTGTACTGGCGCTCTGTGTCCCAGTTCACAGAACCTCTCGTTCACCCAAGTTAACGTGAGGTCATCAATGGGAGGTCGTAATGCTTCGTAAGGCTTCAAATACTTGGCACACTCACACCGAACACGCAGTAACCATGATACACCCAGTTGTGCGTATCTTGCGTCATTGCACCCAGATGCAACGCCAAGTGAACCGCTACCATTGAATTCGAGTGTGGGTAGGCCGACCGGCTGACGACCGTTTGTCGACATTGATGAAGTGGCTGACCGTTGGCGCAGAAGCGGACGTTCGAGCGGGCAACGGCGAATGACCGTATCGAGCCCAATTTTACCAATGCTGCGCTTTGCTCAAATGACCGGAAACTGTTCGCTATAGCCTTTTCTTAGGCTTCATCTCTCCTTCCTCGCGTCCCCTCAACACCAATGCTGCTTCACCGGACTGAAGCCACGCCATGCAGCGCTCGCCAACGTCATCGATACTAAGCCGTGACCGACCCATCAGGGCGCACTCCCAGACAGTTGCCACGCGCCAGCCTAAATCTGTCAGCGTTTCCCGCTGCACTTCGTCACGCTCCCTGTTGCGACCGATCTTTTGCCACCAGAACTCCTTCCGCGACTTTGGCATGCTGAATAGATAGCAGTCATGGCCATGCCAGAAGCAACCGTGCACAAAGATAACCGCCCGGTATCTCGGGAACACAAGGTCCGGTTTTCCGGGCAGGTCCTTGCGGTGAAGGCGAAAGCGAAACCCCTGTCGGTGCAGGAGCGACCGTATCTTCAGTTCCGGCTTGGTATCCTTGCTGCCGATGCTGGCCATGATCCGGCTGCGGACAGCGGTCGTCACACGATCTGCGCACATGAGTTTTCCCCTTGGTTCAAATTTGTGGATGCCTCCAGGCTAGGAGAGATCCAGAAGCAAGTCAGCGAGACCGTCGATGACGTTTTCATCCGTCCGGCCATTGGTGACGCAGGCCCGCAAGACGGGCTTGCCCTCATAAACGGCCTTGGAAATCCAGTATCGACCGTCTTCGTGAATGGCATCCACATACCGCTGGACGGCATCATGCCCTTCAGGCGGCACCATGCAGCTTACGCCCATTGCCGAGCTGTTGGCGTGTATCCAGCCACCCTCCTTCAACCGGTTCGTCAACCGGTCGGTCAGGTCGATGGAGCGCTCCACATGGTCGCCATAGCCGCCCCAGCCTGCCGCTCCGAGCGCGAGAAACAGGCGCAGGCCCACGAACCGCCGGGACCATTGGGTGGAGTTCAGGTAGAAGTCCCTGCTCGCATCGCTCTCGGGCATGTAGCTCGCGGTCACACGGAAGACCTGGGCGGGAATGTCCGGACGGCTGGTCAGGAACATGCCAGCCCCCATGGTCGTGGCAAACCACTTGTGCGCGTCAATCGTTATGGAGTGCGCACGTTCAATTCCTTCCAATGCACTACGGCGGTCATTACTGGCAATCAGCGCCCCGCCCCAAGCCGCATCCACGTGAAACCACATGCCGTATCTCTCGGCGAGATCGGCCGACGGGTTCAACGGGTCAACCATCCCGGCATTGGTCGTACCGGCAGTGGCGACGACCAGAACCGGAACACACCCAGCCTCAAGGTCAGCCGCAATCGAAGCTTCCAGGGCCGCGACGCTCATCTGGCCCTTGCCGTCGGTGGCGATAAGGCGTACTGCGCTGCGCCCGATCCCGGCGGAGTGGGCCATCTTTAGCCACGCGAGATGGCTCTCTTTCGAGACATAGACAGTCGGCTGGCCATTAAACACACCGACCCCTTCATCGCTGTATTCCGGGCATTTGGCCTGAAGCGCACAAAGGACAGCCGCCGAGTTGGCCTCGGCCCCGCCGCTGGTGAAGTGGCCGCCTGATCCCGCTGGAAGCCCCGCACGGCGGGCCATTTCGTTGATGACGTGCTGTTCGATCTCAACGGCGGCCGGAGCATGCGAATAAACGCAAATCTGGTGGTTGAAGGCCGAGGCAATGCGGTCCGCACATTCCGACGCAAAAGTTGGGGCCGGATTGAACAGGCCAAGATAACCGGGATGGGTCATCTGAACACCGCCGGTGTCCAGCGCATCCATCACCCAATCCATTAGGGGTTCCAGGTCTTCGGCCTCGTCAAACCGCTTTCGCCCGAGCTCGCTCAGCCATTCCGTAGATGGTTCCTCGGCATTTGCCTTGCGGCTTGAAAAGTTCCGGCGAACAATGTCCAGCTTTGCCGTCAGGGCATTCTCAGCGGCAACCAGCTCGTCAAAACCGGGGAACAGGGCATCACGTCCGCGCATCTCACTCTCCTACTTGAATTCCTGCACCTGTAACTACACGAGCGCGGCACTGTTTCGACCCGAAACATGCGCTTTCCGAGCGAGGCCGAAATAAGCGGCACGCCAAAGCCCGACCGAGGCTTGTCCTGCACAGGGCGAACCGCGTTTGACACAACCACTAAAGAGCCATTGCAGACGGAACCGACAGATTAGGCCATCAGAATAAGTGAAGGTTCCATCGAACATTCCGGAGAAAACATCGCGGGGTTTCGAAAGCGCAAGAAACGTTGATCCGTCCAACTTGTTTGACACCGTGAGTTAGCACTAAAGTTCGCTAAATGAGACGCTAGGAGAACCGGATGGTTGAAACAGCATCGGAACGACCTGACCAAACTGTGGGTAATTGCCCCGTAATTCTCTGCATTGGAGGCTTTGGCGACAACGCAAGCATGTTCGAAGGTCTGGCTGACACCCATATTGCTGAAAACTATCGATTGCTGCCCTTCAATCTTCCGGGATTTGGAGCGCCACCGCTATCAGGTAGAACCACCCTCAGTGCTCTTGCCCAGTTTGTTGCAGATCGGGCGAACGAGTGTGAGGCTGAAATCATCTTGGCACATTCGGTTGCTTCGATCATCGCATCGCTCGCTGCCGGGAAACCCGGATGCTCCCTCACGACAATCCTTTCATTGGAGGGGAATATAACGGCGGACGACGCGTATTTCTCAGGGACAGCAGCCGACTATGATGACCCAGCTTCATTTCGAAGAGCATTTCTCGACCGGCTGGACGAAATGTCCACGACAGCACCGATCATACATCGATATCGACAGGCTGTATCGGAAGCTAATCCGGTGGCACTATGGCAGCTTGGTGCAGATGCGAGACGTTTCTCCGCGAAATATGAGCCCGGAATGGTTTTGCAAAACGCTGCAAAAGTGATCTATCTCTACAATCCTGAAAACTGCCCGAAAACCACTCTCGAATGGCTTAGTGAAAACCCTATGGATCGGGTCGTTCTCGAAAACGCCACCCATTGGGCGAGTGTCGATCAGCCCGAATTGCTCGCTGACAAAATATTACTGGCGTTGAGTTTCACCGAAAAGCGGTCACTCAATGCGCGTAGATGAATGGCCGTTCCGTCCGCATTGCAGTCATTGAGCGGAATTGAGTGAACGACTGCTCCGAGCCCGGAGGAGACGTTCCACAAAGCTCGAAAAGCCGCCTGATTTGACGGATGTCACTTCACTACTCGTCTTCGAAACTCAGGGCGTGAAGGCGCGAACGATATAGCTCAAAGTCGCATTGGCTACTCCGTGGGACAATGCAATTGAACTCACGACGGGGTTGTCATTCATTGCTCTTTAACTTGATCTTCTCTTTACCCGTGCTGACACCGCCGTTTGCTTTTCTGTGGATGGCTTATCGTGACATTCGCTACTCTGATTGGACCAACTTCGGTCTTGCTCTGGGACTGATTGCCAGCATTCCAGTTGCCGGGGCCCTTTTGGGTTCAATGCAGTCGTTCGTTGCGTTTGCTTGGACGTCTACTTTGCGGACAAACCTGCCGTTAGCCGCAGCGCGGCGCGATTGTTTCGCATGAACGACCGCTACGCGGACGTAGCCGACATTGCTGCCAGCTTCCGAGTTAGTTTTCAGGCGTGTACCAGATGGGCGATGTATAGGCGCGCTCCTGATGGACCTTCACGGCATCGTCCGGAAGGTTGAGGTTGCCGTAGAACGCCTCGTCATAGGCCAGCCACGTCGGCGTCGGGATTTCGAGCACGCGGATGTAGTAATAGGCCCTCTGCGACGAGTCGAACTCCGGGTCCACCCAATGTGCACCCAAACCCGCTGTCCCGATCGTGTTGGTATAATCGGCGCCGCTCACGGTGCTGCCGACCGGGGGTAGTTTTTCGTCCGCATCCGGCGTCCGATCGCCGGCCCATGCGGCATCGAAGACCTTGGTCTGCGGGTCGCCGTTTGCATCGACCCAACCCTTGACGATCTGAATTCGGTCAAGGTTCGCACCATCCGGATCGCGGAGCGCACGAACCATGAAGCTCGGCGCAGCGCCCTCGGGACCAGCGAAGAGATCAGCACCCATGGGCACGCCCCTCGCATAGCCCTCGGCGGCGAAGTCGGGGCGGTGCACCTCGTCGGGTTCAAAATCCCACCCGGCAAACACGCGGACCGTCATGCGCGGGCCGGTCGTGGCATAGACCTCCTTGCGCTTGAAGGCGTCCCAGATCGCCTCGCGGGTGTTCTCCCGCGCCCATGCGGCGGCGAGACCGGCGGCAAGGGTCTCGTAAGTGCGGATCGCGACGTCTTCACCCAAAAAATCAGGCTGAATGATGAACTCGTCGTAGCGGTGGTCGCCGCCGCCGGGTTCTGCGAGGCTCGCCTTGCCAAAGAAGTTGTCGTCTCGGGCAGTTGCTAGTGACGTATGGCTGTCGGTCGAGCCGATCATCCCGAACTTGTAGGGGTTCGCGCCGATCTCCCGTTCGTATTTCAGACCGCGTGCAAGCGCCTCGCGAGCGTATTCGCGCGGTAACATGTCCGGTGTCTTGAGCTCGCTGCCAAAATTCCCACGATCCCACCGGTAATAGTCCGCAAACTCGTCATTCGGGGACAGCATAGGGTGGGTTTCCCCGTCGCCCTTAATCTGGGTGACCTCATAAAGCGGCTCCCACCGCATCCGCCGCTCAGCATAGGCCTGATCGATTGCCTCCCCGTTCTGCCGGACATCATCGAACATCGTGCCGTTCGACAGGTTGCCGTTATGGGCGAAAGCCATGACCTTGCCGCTGGTCCGGGTTTCATAAGCTTCCATCCAGTCCCAGAGGTCCTCCGGATCGGAGCTGTCGAAGTTCGAGAATGGTACGAGATCCTCGACACGGTCTGCGTTGTCCCGGAACATGACGATCCTGTGCAGGTTGTTCAGATCGCGGGCTGAGGTCCATTCAAACCCATGGAGAGTGGTGAAGACACCGGGCTCATAATTGCGCTCCGCGCTTTCTACGATCCGGTTCCAGAACGTGCGCGTCAGGTCATCGTCGTCAATAGGATCGGTGTTGATGGCCATGGCCTCGCCCCACTTGACGAACGCGCCAAGCGGGTCGCCGCCGCGCACGAGATCGTGGATCTCGCGCCCCCAGGTATTGGACAAGAGCTGTGGATTCGACTCTTCGATCATGGGCGCCAGGCCAAGGTTTTCGGCGTGGTCGGCGACGACCAGAAAATCGAGCGGACGCACAAGTTGCGCGAATTCGCCAAGCGACGCGCGCACCTTCTCTCCGCGCGCGAACCGGAAAGCCTCGTCGGGATCGAGCACATTGCCAATCATCCCGGCGTCAGTCGAGTAGGAGGTGTGCAGGTGGGTATCACCCCAGAACACCCGGTTTGGAAAGGACTGGTCGACAAAGGGCGAATAGCCGCGCTGACCAAGTCGGACATCTTCGGGGTTTATCGCGAATTCACCAGAGTAGTCTTGCGCCAATGCCGCGCCCGTGAACAATGCACTCAAGCTCACGCTCATGAATATTTTCTTCATTGCCGTACTCCCGTTAGTCAACAACGCAAAATGATATTAGCGCGTGCTCGAAAGGCTGACTTGATTTGGATCAGCCGCTTATGACTGAAGGGAGGATGAATGACCGCTTCGGGCTCAAACCGGTCATTCGCTGAGTTGTGCGTGAATGACTGCTAAGCGGATTACCAAATGAATAAGTAACCGTAAGCCTGTGCCTCAAAGTCAGTGCTACCCACGTCAACCGTTAGTAGTATCGCGCAGCTTATTCCTGACAATTTTCGCATCTTCGTGCATGATGAAAAACTAGGCAGGCTGTTTTTGCCTTCCGGGAAGTGCTTGAATTATCAAGAGGCGTGCTATGGAAGTATTGGTTAATGGCATAAACACGGTTCTTTGGAACTACGTATTAATTTACGGACTTCTTGGAACCGGTATCTTTTTTACAATTCGTCTTGGCGCACTTCAGTTTCTTCATTTTGGGGAAATGGTGCGCGTACTCACGTCTTCGAAGAGCACGGACAAAAGAGGTATTACTCCGTTTCAAGCGCTGACAGTAAGTTTGGCTTCACGCGTCGGCACTGGAAACCTGGCTGGCGTAGCTGTGGCCCTGACCTTAGGAGGTCCGTTTGTCTTTGCCCCGTAAAATTGGGCCACTACTTTGGTCGAGAGGGGGGAACAAGGG
>NZ_WQGD01000035.1:0-15575 GCF_013034475.1 Ruegeria sp. HKCCA6837 | reverse complement strand
GCGTAACATCAGGCTTCGTTTGTGAGACCGAAGGCAATTGACCGCTTTGCGGACATTTCGGACCTTGGTTTGAGCGCTGCTTACCGTCGCTTCCGACCCAAAGCTGACCCTGGGTTTCACCAATGCGAAAGTCCGGTTCCATTTACACTGAGTGTGCTTGGTTTCGCTAGGTCTTTCGCCTTTAGACAGGACGCGTTTCCAATAGATAGGACGTGCAGAGCTTACGCGCGCGTGCGCTAAACCGCGCGTTTCTCTCCCCTGCTCCGGCTTCCCCCATGCGCGGAACGATCCAGCCCACATAAGTGACCGCCCGCAAAGTAAGGAACAAATCCAGTAGCCTGTCATCTAGCGACCGAACCTCGCGATACCCTTCCAGCAGCGCGGCTTTCAGCGTGGGGTAGTCCGGTTCATCCATGTTGCGCAGAAGCGCGGTGGCAATGTCGAAGAGGCGAAAGCCGAACCCACCGTCGTCAAAATCGAGAAGTTTGATTTTCCCCCCATCGACAAGCACGTTCTCCCGCAGCGGATCAGCATGGATCAGACCGTAATCGAGCTCATCGGCGCACCGCTCCAGAGCCTGCCGCGCGCGATCCCGGAACCGCCCCAGCAAGGCGCGTGTTTCGGGATCAAGGGTCGGATTCTCCCAGAAACGCCCCCAGACCGGGTTATCCCCCAATAACCCGTCCGCATCCCAGGAGCAGCGGGCAAAGCCCGGCGGGTACTTCCAAGCATTACAAGCTTCGTGCAATTGTGCCAGAACCCGCCCCAGCCGCCGAAACACCAACGGGGCATCGTCAAGCTCAAGCGACCCTTGGCCTTCGCCAAGGGGCGTTCCATGCATCCAGCCGATCAGGTCGGCATAACGTCCCTCTACTTGTTCCAACAGCTTCCCGGAAAGCGACTGGCGGGGCTGCGGCACGTGCAACCCGGCCCGGTCCATCGCGTCCAGCCATTGCAGTTCTGAGAGGAGTTCGTCCTCGCTGCGATAGCCAGGACGTTTGAGGCGCAAGGCAAAATCGCCCTCGTCAGTGCACACCCGGTAGACACGGTTTTCACGGCCGGCCACGAAATTGTAAGGCGCGGTATCAACGCCCCAAAGGCCCAGCGCTTTCTCGACTGGGTCCATCACGGGGCGACCGGAATTTCGGCCATAACCGAGTCGAGCGTTTCGATGAGCATGTCGAGATGCTCTTCGCCAAAGGGCATCGGAGGCCGTATCTTCAGCGTGTTCTTATGCCGCCCCAGCTTTGACAGCAGAATGCCCCGGCTCCGCATCGTGTTGACCACACGGTCAGCATAGTCACTGGCAGGTGTCTTGGCGCCCCGGTCAAGCACAAACTCTACGCCAAAGACCATGCCGCTTTGGCGGACATCACCAATGACCTCGTATTTTTCAGCCAGTGCGGTCAGGCGTTCATGCGCCAGACTGCCGATCCTGGCGGCATTGGCCTGCAGGTCCCTGTCGCGCAGTTCCTGCAGCACTGCCATAGCTGCGGCGCAGGAAACCGCGTTGCCTCCGAACGTGTTGAAGTAACGAAACGAATGGCGGAACCGGGCCATGATCTCGGGCGTGGTGACCAGACCGGCGACGGGATGACCATTGCCCATGGGTTTACCCAGCGTCACCACGTCCGGCACCACGCCCTGTTTCTGGTGCGCCCAGAAATGGCTGCCCGAGCGGCCGAAGCCCGATTGCACCTCGTCACAGATCAAAAGCCCGCCAGCCTGACGCACCGCCTCCACCGCGGGTTTCAACCACCCTTCAACTTGGGTCGGGAATCCTTCATTCAGGAAAAGCGGGCAGACGATCAGCGCCGCAAACCCAATGCCCGATACCTCGAGCGCGTTGATCTGTTCCTGCACATGCGCGGCAAAGCGTTGCCCATCAGGATCGTCGATCCGATAGCTGTCGGGCGCTTCCACGTGGCGCAGATATTGGTCCAGTCCAAACCCTACTTCAGGGATGTTGCTTCTGGACAGGTGGCTGACCAATGCGGTGTTTCCATGATAGGTCGCGTCCGTTGCGATGATCCCGCGCTTGCCTGTCATCGCCTCGGCCATGCGCAATGCGATGTCATTGGCCTCTGAACCCGAGCAGGTCAGGATCGATGTAAGAAGATCGCCGGCGAACGTATCAACAAGTGCCTCGGTATAGTCGAGGATGCCTTCGTGCAGATATCGCGTATGGGTGTTCAGTGTGCCAGCCTGGTTGCAGATCGCTTCGACCACGCGCGGGTTGCAATGGCCCACATGCGGCACGTTGTTGTAGCAGTCCAGATACCGCCTGCCACTCGCGTCCCACAACCAGACACCTTCCCCCCGGACGATATGTACCGGATCGTCGTAGAAGGTCGAAACATTCGGTCCAAGCAATGCGCGCCTGCGTTCGACAATCTCCGACACCGCCAATCTCCTTTCACGTCACCGCAAAGCCGCGGGATGTTGACTTTCTTTTCTGGTTCTTTATTATAACCAGTGGTTTTTAATTTAAACCGATCGATTTTCCGCGTCAATGACCCAAGGTTGAGGGTTGAACTGGAACCTCGTCGGAATGGAAAAGCGCGATGTCGTCCACGGTTGCCAAAGCTTTGTCTCTTCTGGAGTTTTTCTCCGAGGAAGAACCTGAACTGGGCCTTTCCGAACTGACCCGGCGCGCGGGTATCAACAAAGCTTCGGTCTATCGCCTGTTGACCAGCCTGACCGATGCCGGGCTCCTGGAGCAAAAGGAAGGAACGCGCGCATATTCGCTGGGAGCGGGCATTCTGCGGCTGGCGCAGATCCGCGAAGCGACCGCACCCATTGCCTCGATCGTGCGCCCGGCACTCGAACAACTGGTGCAGAAGGTCGGCGAAACCGCGCACGCGTCGATCATTTCGGGGCCGGCGCTTGCGACAATCGGCATTTGCGAAAGCACGCGCAGCACTAGGGTATCACTGATCGCGGGCGAAATCTTGCCTTTGCACAGCACTGCATCAGGCGTCGCGGTGCTGGCATTCGGATCCCAGGCCCTGCGCGACCGAACACTGTCGGCGCCGCTGAAATCCCAGACGATCTACACCATGACCGATCCGGAAGAAGTCCTCGAGAACATCGCAATTGTGCAACAGCGGGGTTATGCGACATCCGAAGAGGAAAACGAAGAGGACGTCTACGGCATCGCGGTTCCCTTCTTCGACCAGAGCGGATTGGCTCAGGGCGCCCTCGCCGTGGCCACACCGTGCCACAGGATGACGGACAGACTCCTCCAACAGATCGTGACCTCACTAAGGCATGAGGCCGAGGCCGTGTCCCGCGCAATCGGCGGACAACCCTCGCAAATGTTTTCACGGGCGATTGAACAAACAATCGAGAGAATGGGTCCAAAATTCTAGGTGCACAACAATTGGCTTCTTTCAACGTGCGCAGATCGTCTCCCCGAGTGAATGGGCAGCACACACGCAGAGCTGACCTGGCTACGGGCTGCTGCGAAAGGTCGATATTCGCCAATCGCGTTGGGCGCTGAAAACTTCATCAACTGAAAGAATGGGCTCGATGCGGACATTCACTGAAATCTGCTCAAATTCTGCTTCGCGGACTCTTGAGAGCTTCGACCTAATGTCTTCAACAAGCGAGAACTACCAAAGAAGGGCGTTATCTACCCAGCGGTGGCATTCAACGAAGCATTCAACCGATTGTCTAACCATAGACCAAGCGTGGCAGCCACGTAATAAGTTCAGGAAAGAACATACAGGCCAGCAATCCGACGATTTGCAACGCGAGGAAGGGAAGAGCGGATTTGAAGATGTCTCCCATCGGAATCGATTCTGGTGCAACTCCCCGCAAGTAAAATAGCGCATAGCCGAATGGCGGGGATAGAAAGCTCATCTGCATGTTAACAAGATAGAGCACTCCGAACCACAGAACCAAATCGTTGGGGTCTTCAAAGCCGAACGCGGCAGCGCCGAGCGCCTTGATAATGGGAACGAAGATTGGGACGCAAAGCAGAAGGATACCAACCCAATCGAGGAACATGCCGAGGACGACCAGCAGAATCTGCATTACAATCAAGATGCCCCATGGCCCCAAGCCAAACCCCTGCATCGTATCTTGCACAAACTGCTGACCACCTTCGAGGACGTAGAGACCTACAAATATCGTGGCGCCGAACATGATCCAGATGACCATGGCACTGGCCTTGAGCGTCGTAAGACTGGCCTCCCTGACTGTCTGCCAGTCGAGCTTTCGGTGGATTGCGGCGACGATGAATGCGCCGAAGGTTCCGATGCCTGCGGCCTCGACAGGGGTCGCAACACCTGTGAAGATAATACCCAAAACGACGACGATCAGTGCGATCGGAGCAGCCATGTGACCGAGAAGTCTAAGTTTCTCAGGCGTCGACACCCTCTCTTCCATTGGAATCGGCGGACCCAAAGAAGGGTTAAGGTAGGATCGCACGATGACATACAGGATATACATTCCCGACAGCATCAAACCGGGAATGACTGCCCCGATGAACAACTCGCCAACCGATTGCTCAGCAACAACCGCGTAGATAATCGCTAGTATCGACGGTGGGATCAGGATGCCAAGTGTCCCGCCCGCCATGATCGAACCCATCGCGATCTTGGTGTCGTATCCGCGCTGCAGCATCGCCGGCAGAGCGATAATGCCCATCGTTACCACCGCCGCACCAATTACTCCGACCATGGCTGCAAGGATTGTGGACGCCAGAATGGTCGCTGCAGCCAGTCCGCCTTTCACGCCGCCCAAAAGCTTGTAGATCACGTCGAACATATCGTTGATGATCCCGGCGCGTTCCAGCATTGCGGCCATAAATATAAAAAGTGGAATAGCCGATAGCTGATAGTTCGTCATCAACGGGAAAATGCGGCTTGGAACAATGTTCAGCGCACGCGCGTCGCCCAGGATAAATAGGAACACGCAAGCTAGGCCGCCGGTGACGAAGGCAAGTGGCAGACCGGCCATCAAAAGCGCAATTAAGCTGCCGAACATAATGAGCGTCAGAAGCTCGATTCCTATATCGAGACCCATACTAAGCCCCCCTCGCGATCGCGCGGATGTCTTTAGAAACTTTGGATATACCCTGCAACAGCAACAAGAATCCGCCCATCACCATCACCCACTTCATGGGCCACAAGGGCACCTCCCATTCGTTGAAGCTGATCTCACCCCAACGGATGTTCGGATCCGTCCATTGCGTCAGATCGAAGGTGCCAAGCATCTCTAAGAAGTTATCGTTGCCGCGGGCCCAGTCCGAAACCACCGAATTGCCTGTGGGAACTGCCATTGCGTCAAGCGCGAAAATCCAAGAGGTGTAGAGCAGAGTACCTGCGAAGATAAAGAAGAACACTGATGTCGCCAGATCAACCCACGCCTTCCTTGGGCGCGACAGAGGAGCATAGAAGATGTCCACCCGAACGTGGCTTTCGGTCAGCATCGCATAAGAACCTGCGATCAGATACTGCATCCCGAACATCAGATACATCGATTCATGTGCCCAATTCGTCGGTGTGCCAAACACGTAGCGGCTGATTACCTCGAAATAGTACACGAAAACAGCGATCACGGCCCAGTAGGCGACAAATTCGCCGCAAAATAAAGAAAGCCGGTCAATCCAATTCTCAGCGTATTCCGAGTCTTCCTTCTTGCTCTCAGCTTCGGCTTTTTCCAGAGCAATTTCGGTTTCTGTTTTGGTTTCCTCGGTGATCGTCTCGTTTGCGCGCCGCACAAGGTTCGGGATCAGGATCGCATCGATCACCATCAATACCACCAGCGCCCAGAAGGCATAACCTGCAGCATTGCCCCAAAAAGCACGATTTGCCTCCGCTTGATCCAGCGGTTGAGACATCTCGTCAAGAATCGCCTGGGCTTCTGTAACGCGTTCTTCAGATTTGGGTATCGAAGCCTCGACCCGGTCCACCCGACGCTGCGCGAGACGAGCACGGGTAGAGCCTGCTTCGGCCTCGGCCAGAGCGGCACGGAGATCCTCAAGCTGCGTCCGCGCCTCATCAAGCCGCGGCTGTTCGCGTTCCACTGTTCGCTCGGCGACGCGCACCTCATTCGCCAAATCAGACACCACGGACCGAGCCTCGGTTTCCATACTGTTGGACCACAAGATTAACAGGAACACTGGCACGAAGACGAATCCTATAAGGCTCCTCAGGTAGAATCGGTGGAGCCCCAGCATCCCGCCAGTGAAAAGAACCATGTAAGCTATTGCTGCAGAGTAGCGTCTAACCGAAGGGCGCGGGCGCCGAGCCAATACCATGGCGATCAGTGGAAACACTATAAGCCCCACCCAGTAGGCCCAATGCGGTAGGGTGAACGAGAAATCAGGCATTACGTCGCCTCGGTGGTGTTGTCATATCAATGCATCCGGCCCGAAGGCCGGATGCTAAGCTATGGATCAGATTCGGAACTCAGAGATCGAGTTCCATCCCTTCCACCTGTTCCGGCGTTACATACCCAAGAGAGCCCGACATCATGTAGTCGAGTTGGATCTTGAATATCCGAGCCGCATCTTTATCACGGTTCGCGTATTCGAACCAGATCGGCACAGCGATCTCTGTCATGAGCTCGACATCATCCTGTGTCAGGCGAGTGACCTCAGTCCCATCTTCTTCGAATTTCTTCCAAGCTTCCTGATCCGCAGCTTGGATCGCCGCATGGTGCATATCGGAATAGACGTGAGTTTCCATCTCGACAAATTGTTGCATCTGGGGGCTAATCGCGTTCCAAGCCTCCATTCCGACAGTTATGTCCATAAGGTCAACCGGCTGGTACAGCGACATAAAGCCCGGAGGTCCCATAACAATATAATCCGTGACCTGGCTAAAGCCGAGTGCGTAGTTCACGGCCGGACCAACATAGTCGGCCACGTCGATCGTACCCTTCTCTAGCGCGGGGAATATTTCCGATCCCGGAAGAACGGTGGTTTCCGCGCCAATCTCGGTAAACACTTCAGCCACCATACCGCCCGGCAGGCGCATTTTACGCCCGGCGAAATCGTCGATTGACCGGATCGGTACTTTAGAGTGGATGATGTTGGGACCGTGATGTACCGGGCCAACAAAATGCAGTCCCTGCGCCGCAAATAGTTCACGCGCGATCTCAAGCCCACCGAGGCTGTAATAGAAAACGTCCCATTCATGTGGGTTTCGAAGGCCAAGCGGATAGCTGGTCATGAATGTCGCTGCTGGGATAATGCCTTGATAATAAATCGTAAACGGGTTGATCGCCTCCAGAACACCGTTTTTCACAGCGTCGGCCAGTTGAAAGTCACCAACAACGTCACCGGCGCCGAACGGCTGGAATGCAAGTTCCCCACCAGTCTTTTCCTCGATGGTTGCACACCAGTCCTTAAATATCTGCAGTCCTGCGCCCCCGGGCCAAGAAGTCTGGATACGCCATGTGGTACCATCAGATGCTGCTGTTACGATGTGCGGTGCCGCAAGTGTCGCCGCACCTGCTGTCGCAAGTGAGCGTAACGCGCCACGTCGCGTTGTGATTGAACGCTTCATTTGATCCTCCCGTGTGCAGTTCATGCACTTTGTTATTTGTACTCCGGCCCCATTTTCTGGCACCCGGTCACTCTATCTTAGCGCTTCAAACGACGTATGCAAATTTTTGGATGTTTAGGCAGTATCCGCTTCGATCATTAAGCTGCCAGTATGCCGGCTGCGATCCGGGTCTCGACCGCCAATATTTTTTTGGTCAAGTAACGCAATTGACCAAAATTAGCACGAAGCAGCGGTGTTTGGTTCATCTGCAAAGTGCCCAGTTCAGGTTCAGAACACCCGTTCGCAGCAGTACACCTCAATAACCACTCCGCCCCGCCGGCACCAGAAACCACTGTCCCGATGGACCAGAGACCAACCATACATTAAAAGTCAATCCGGACCAGTCAAATCGGGCCAACCAATTTACAATGCAGGCTTGGTTATTTTCAGCAGTTCTACGCTCTCAGAACATTACTTTGAGTTTGGCTTGGCGATTGGAGCTTTTCTGCTCAGTGGGGCCGCCCTGATGGCAGCTTTGCAATTCGGCTATTGGTCTTTGAAGCAAGCATTTTCTGAATACTAACTGCTAAGAATTTACCTTTGGTGCAAAGGCCAAATGGGCTTCAGGAGAAAAAGATTACGGCGATTTTGAGCGGTAGCTTTGGGCTCGATGCAAACGTTCGCACAGTTTCTGCGAATGACCGCAATGCGGACATTGCAGCCATTCGAGTTACCCGCTCGTTCTCATTCGGTCGCCATAATCGAGGACAGCCTTCAATGTTGCCAAACAACAGAAACTCTGATTGGCTCGCGACACAAAGACGGCGAACCAAATGGTTCAGCCTTTCTGGGAGGAAAATATGTTAAAAACCGTTTTGGGAGCCGCCGCTGGCTTGGCCCTAACTGCATCTGTCGGCATGGCGCAGGAAAAAATGCGCATATCACTTCAGTTACCGCTCAAGAGCCATTTAGGTCAAAATCTGGTCCTTTTCGAGCAAGAAGTTGAGTCGCGTACTGGTGGCGCGATTGACGTTGAGATTTACGACAGCGCTACTCTCTACAAAGATAAAGAAGTTCCGGCTGCAGTTGGTTCGGGCGCAATCGAAGCAGGCGTGGCGTCATTGACGCGTTACGTTGGCGATGCGCCCGTCGTTGATGTCTTCTATATGCCTTTCCTACTTAACAGTGAGGACAAGGTTCGTGCAGCCGTCGCTGAAGGATCTGCGGTGCGAGATACAATTGAAGCAGAGATCGAAAAAACCGGAGGACAAGTTCTTTACTGGCAAGCCTACGGCGGCGCGATCATGTTGTCGAATGGTGGGCCAATCCGCACGCCATCGGACATGGAAGGCAAGAAAGTCCGTGTATTTGGTAAAACGCTCGGCGACTTTGTGACAGCAGCAGGCGGCGCCCCAACTCTCATCTCAGGATCGGAACAGTACCTTGCCTACCAGCGCGGCACTGTTGATGTAGGCATGACAGGTGTATCGGGCGTAAAATCTCGCAAGCTCTGGGAAGTAATGGATACCATTACTGTGACCAACCATGCCGACATCGAGTTCGTTGTTGTTGTGAACAATGACTGGTGGAATGGGCTGTCTGACGAGATCAGAGGCCATATCACCGAAGCCGCCGCGGTCGCCCAAGCCAGCGTGCGCGATAAGATGGCGTCTATTGAAGCCGAAGCTTACGCAGCCGCAAAAGAAAACGGCATGACAGTTGTGGAACTGACGGATGCTGAACTGGAACAATGGAAGGCCGTCTCGCAGCCCGTGTACGATGCTTACCTTGCCGCAGCTGGCGAAGCTGGTCAGAAAGTTCTGACGGCTGCAGGAAACTAAAAAGGACCTGCGGGCTGCTTGCCCTTAAGCGGACGGCCCGAGTTTTAAATTCTATGCAGTTCGTAACGACCCTGTCCCGACTTGCAGGCCTATTAGGTGCGTGTCTGATGGCCGCAACTGGAGCAATGCTGACGTATGAGGTCATTGCCCGGTATTTCTTTATTAAGCCGACCATTTGGGCCGCAGAACTCAGCCAGCTCTGTCTAATTTGGGGGTGTCTGCTGTCATTGGGCTGGGTCCTGAACATGCGCCGCCACATCACGGTAAACGCCGTGACGGCGCTCTTGCCGGTTTCTGCGCAACGCATCTGCGTAATTCTATCTTTGGCGATATTGATAGCGTTTTCGAGCATTGTCACCTACTGGGGATGGGACATTTTCCACGATAGCTGGGAACGCGGTCGGACGACAGGATCACTTTTGAACCTCCCTAGTTGGGTGGCTGAGCTATCGGTCCCGGTCGGGTTCGGGCTTCTCACAGTCCAAGCCTTTGTGGAGCTTCTGTCACTTCGACGAGTTCACGTATCCTCGTTGGGAGCGAGCCACGAATGACTATTGTTCTAATTCTGGCTTGTCTCTTTTGGCTCCTCCTTCTTGGTGTCCCTGTAGCATTCGCTTTGGGTGGCTTGGGACTCGGAATGTTGCTTTTGGGCGGGTTTTCACCGCTAATGGCCCCTCAGGCGCTGCTATCCACCCTTGACGGGTTCATTCTTTTGGCAGTGCCACTCTTCCTTTTGATGTCAAACGTCCTTCTAAAAGGCGGTGTCGGGCGTGATCTCTTTGCTGCTGTTCAGGCATGGGTCGGGCATTGGCCAGGCGGCTTGGCCGTCGCGACAATACTAAGTTGCGGTCTTTTTGCTGCTATTTCCGGTTCGTCTGTTGCGACAGCGGCCACTATCGGGACAGTAGCGATCCCTGAGATGGTAAGCCGAGGATATGACAAGCGCTTCGTCTATGGATTGCTCGCAGCCGGTGGTACTCTCGGTATCCTTATTCCTCCATCCATTCCGATGATCGTATTTGGGTTCGTCGCGGAAGAGTCAGTCATTGCGCTCTTCTTAGCAGGCATAGGTCCTGGCCTCTTGCTTGTAGCCCTGTTTGTGGTCTTCGCCATGATTTATGCACGTCTGTCGCCGACCTATACACCTGTTGAAAAGGCGGACGCACAACAGCGCGTGAAAGCTTCGATCCGCGCTCTGCCTTCTCTAGCTCTCGCCTTGCTCATTGTCTTGGGCTTGTATTCAGGCGCCTTCACACCGACTGAAGCTGCGGCAGTTGGATTTTCGGCAGCCATTTTAATAACAGTTTTCTGGCTACGAACGCTCACTTGGGCGGCTTTTTGGGAGGCCGTGAAGGAAAGCGCAATAACTACGACGGCCATTTTGCTGATTGTCGCCGGTGCTAAGGTGTTTGGCAAAGCCATTGCGCTTTATCGGATACCGCAGGACATTTCGGCTTTCATTGCCGCGAATATCGATGGGCCGCTTGTGTTTATCCTGCTTGTCTGCGTCGTGCTGCTTCTAATGGGCCTCGTTTTTGAAGCGCTGTCCATGATCTTGATAATGACACCGGTTTTGCTGCCTGCTGCCATGGGCTTGGGTTTTGATCCCATCTGGTTTGGCATCTTCATGGTGATCATGGTGGAATGCGCACTGATCACACCACCCGTTGGGTTGAACCTATACGTTATCCAAGCCGTCGCTCGCGTCTCACTTGGAGAAGTTGCTCGAGGCGTCTGGCCGTTCCTTGTATTAATGCTGGTTACCGTTGCGATTTTGTACCTCGTGCCAGACTTAGCGCTATACATTCCTTTGAAATGGTAAAAACCGTATGACCCAAGCCGAAAAGCTGCGCAATCTTCTCGAAAAAGACCAATGCCACGTCATGCCGTGTTGCTTTGACGCCTTATCCGCGAAACTGATCGAACAGGAGGGTTATGACCTTACCTTTATGTCTGGTTTCGCCGCCTCAGCCAGCCGGATTGGCGAGCCTGACTTAGGGCTAATGAGCTACGGTGAGGTAGTCGATCAAGCCAGCAATATTGCAAACGCCACCAGTATTCCACTGATTGGCGACGGCGACACGGGTTATGGCAATGCCATGAATGTCAAGCGGACTGTGAAGGGATTTTCCCGAGCGGGATGCGCTGCTGTCATGATCGAAGACCAACTCGCGCCTAAACGTTGCGGGCACACGCCGGGAAAGGCCGTTGTTGCGAGAGATGAAGCTTTTGATCGTATCCGTGCAGCAATCGATGCCCGAAACGAGTTGCGAGAAAACGGTGGTGACATTCTTATTCTCGCACGCACTGACGCTCGTCATGAACACGGTCTTGCCGAAGCGCTCCGACGAGCGGAAACTTTTGCAAAACTTGGGGCCGACATCATGTTTGTAGAAGCGCCGCGCAGTGAAGCAGAAATGCGTGACATCTGCTCGGCGGTTCCGCTGCCCAATATGGCCAATATTGTTGAAGGTGGTGAAACACCGGATCTACCAAATGAGGTCCTTCAAGATATTGGCTACTCAATTGCGGCGTACCCGCTCTCTCTCATGGCGTCCGCAATGCAGGCCATGGTCACGTGTCTTCGATCAATGCGCCAAGACCAGCGCCCGGGACGAATGGACTTTGCCGAACTCCGTCAAAGGGTCGGCTTCGAAGAGTATTATCAACTATCCGAGAAATACACTTCATCAGCCAGAGAAAGCTGAACCGCGACGCGCTTACCGGCAGATCTGAATGATTTGTTTTACTGGCAAAATGTCAGCTAAGCTCGGGTCGGTCGGGCTGACTGCTTTGGGTTCGATGCGGCCATTCACGGATTTCACCTGAATGCCTGCTATGCGGAAAATGCGGCTGCTGTTTATGGAACGCGGTCGCTCTTGACTGTCCGCTTTGCAAAGTCATTCAATACTTATTGGCCAAATGCGTGAAACAGGACGGTGAAAATGCCACGTGATAAGAAATTTATCCTATGCCCGATAAACCTTCGCCACGTCAGGTTGGACTACAGCGCCTACGAAGAAGCAATCGCAATGGCCAGGCGCAGAGAGGCGCGGCTTCTCGTAGTGACAGTTGCACCAGAAATGGAGCGAAACTTGAATATTCGCGACTCTGTTGGCTATTGGAGCGAGCAATTGGAGAAGTTTGTGAAAGATCACCCAGCGGAAGGCGTCGAACTAGAAACTGTTGTTCGAACCGGTGCAGTGCATCGCCAAATCGTAAAGCTCGCCGATGAACGCAACGTGGATATGATTGTGATGGAGGCGGCCAACCCAAAGATTCAGGATTACCTGCTGGGAACGACCGCCAGCCACGTAGTGACACATGCCAGTTGCTCGGTTTTTGTTGTTCGGCACTAGTCGATTCAAAAACCTCGGCAACCCGATGTGATGGCTCCCTTATTTTAGGAAGCCATCATTGATTTTGTCCGCTTGCTACAGCTTTTTGTACTCGGATCGCAGAGCCAGCCACAGACAGTAGCACATAATGAGGATCACCAGTGTAAATGGAATCCCCATTGACACGGCAGCACCTTGGAGGGCGTTCAATCCACCGCCTAGAAGAAGCGCAATGGCAACCAAACCTTCCAAAGTGCACCACCAAACACGCTGAACAACGGGCGCATCCAGTTTACCACCTGCGGTGATAGTATCGATAACCAACGACCCTGAATCAGATGACGTGACAAAGAAGATCACAATCAAAATCAGCGAGATCGGGGCGACGATATTGTACAGAGGCAACTCCTTGAGGAAGCCAAACAGGGCGCCCTCTGGCGCATAACTATCGATGACGGTTGCTTTGACGCCTTCAGCGCTACCTGCATTCAGCATGTCAATCGCGGCCCCTCCAAAAGTGGACATCCACAATGCGCAGACCGCCGTAGGAGCAATAAGGGCACAAAGAACAAACTCACGCACCGTTCGACCACGAGAAATCCGGGCAATGAACATTCCCACGAAAGGAGACCATGCAATCCACCATGCCCAGTAGAAGGTAGTCCACCCATGGAAAAAGCTGGTATCCTCTCTGCCAAAGGGATTGGAGAGCGCAGGTAGCAGCGTGACATAGTCAACCATGACTGAAACGTAACGAGCAATTGCGGCCGCCACCCCGGTCATTGCGATCACAAAAATAAACAGCCCCACAGCCATGATCATGTTGATCTCAGATAGCCGTTTCACACCGGCATCCATTCCCAACAAAACAGAACCAAGCGCAATAAGCGTGATCGCGACAATGATGATGACGGTCAATGTGGGCGAAGGCGTGATGCCAAACACTTCATTCAAACCTGCGGCAACCTGTTGTGCACCGAGACCCAATGAAGTGGTCAGTCCGAAGAGGGTAGCAAACACGGCCAGCGTGTCGATGACATGCCCCCAGAAGCCCCAGACGCGTTCACCAAGCAGCGGAAAGAACGCCGACCTAAGCGTCAGCGGCAGGTTTAAGTTGTATGCAAAAATCGCCAGTGCCAGACCCACTGCAGCGTACACAGCCCAACCTTCGAGACCCCAGTGATGGATAGTACCAACAACACCGATATACTCATTGCCGGGCTCGGTGATGTCGATGTTTAAGGGGCGTGCATTCCCATCTTCCGAGAAGTTGTAGTACACAGGCTCCAAGACACCGAAGAACAGCAGACCGATCCCGATTCCTGCGGCAAACATCATTGCGATCCAACCCGCATACGAGTAGTCGGGTTTAGCATCTTTCCCGCCAATTCTGACCTTTCCGACCGGCAAGACAATGAGCGCCAGGCAGAACAAGGTGATCGCATTCACCGACAACACAAGAAACCAATCAAAGGTGCTAGTCAGCCACGGCCGAAGCCAGCCAAAAAATGCAGCGGCCGCTTCCTGATTGGCCAATGCCACGATCACAAAGCCTAGGATCAGCAAACCAGAAACGATGAAGACAGGGTTATGGATATCCAACCCGAGGGGTCTGATATTGTCCTGTCCGAGTTCATATTCAGTCTCGAAATCCCAGACGCGAGGGTCTGGGTCGAGCATCTTTTTTTGACTTGTATCTGACATTTTACCTCCCTAAGCGCTGTGTCACGCACCTTAGCGTTGCACAACCTGCGGCAATCTGTCCAACATTCAGTCGAACGCATCTGCCACAATAGACGGCGTTCCAAATACCAGCGCAGCAAAGATTATGAACGGAACCAGCCAAATCGGCTTTCAAAAGCGAAAAATTTCAACAGGATCAAATTGCCGCGTACCAACCCAGACATTCGCGCGAAAACGCCGAGACCTGAAAGACTTTGTGACACTGTTTTCTGTGGCCTGTGTAGCCAGCTCAACTGCAACGCAGACCCCCCACTTAGGTTAAGGCCACTCCTGGCTGAAATCCCCAGCATCTTCGCGGCTGGCTCGTTTGCCTCGGGCAGCCCAACTGTCGGTTGGGCAGATTGGGCGAATTAAAATAGCTTGCTTTTGGCGTTGCCACGACAACTCCAATTCTGCTTCCCTAAGATGTCTGCTTTGGACTCAAAGCCGTCATCCGACGGCATTAGCGATTATATCGGTTTGTGGTTGCGAGCGGTCATTGGGGCCGCTCTCAGGACTGGTCCGACATCAGCCCTCCCAGTACTATTCAACGAGTTTTCAAGCTCAACTCCGAGATCCTACCGTCGCCTGACCCTCTCTCGATTACGCTCCCGACGTTCGATGTTGATCCGGTGGTCGCGACCCAATGCCCGGTAGAATCCCAGTCCCTTGGACCAGTTCAGAAAGTGGGCAAAGCTGTCGACCTGATCGTCGTTGCGTCCGCGTGGAAAGGATTGAAGCTCTCGTTTGAATACCGGCAGCCAGGGTGCATCTGCAGGCAGATAAACCTTGCCCTCTTCGACAGGACCGCAAGCGGACTGGAACCGGGTTTCCTTGTCCTTGTCGGGTTTAATGCGTTCGTAGCGCCGACGGTCATCACGAAACAACTCGTCCAAAAGAGGTTTGCCTGAGGCCGCATCTTCGATCAGGACACGATCGGGATCCCAACGGCCGACAAGTTGCAGTGCCTTGGCTTTCAGGTCTGGGTAGTCCACCTGCCCACGCCAGACGTCGATAAGATGCCACGCATTTTCGCGGAACCCCCAGGTTGTACAGACAGAGAAATCAGACCGGGGGTCTGCCGACATGCCCGTATCCCAGCTCTGAACCACCAGTTGGAACCAGCGGCGATCTTCGATGGTCTCGTAGGTGCCAAACCACTCCCAGCGCAAGGG
>NZ_WQGD01000034.1:0-16431 GCF_013034475.1 Ruegeria sp. HKCCA6837 | reverse complement strand
CCCTTGTTCCCCCCTCTCGACCAAAGTAGTGGCCCAATTTTACGGGGCAAAGACAGCGTCCTGCGCCTTGGTTCGCGAAGCAAAGTTAAGCCGTCATTGCATTTTCATTCTGTACTAGTCCACACTATCTCTCCGTGAATGGTAAAGGGAGACCTCGATGAGCAAAGAAACGATCGGATTTGTTGGTGTTGGCTTGATGGGTCAAGGTATGGCCTCAAATCTGCTAAAAGCCGGCTTCACAGTTAATGTGATTGCTCATCGAAACCGTGGACCTGTCGATGAGTTAGTCGCCCAGGGTGCGACGGAGGCGGAAAACCTCGCGAAGCTTGCAGCAGTGTCATCAGTTATCCATGTTTGTGCGCCCGGTTCTCCTCAGGTCGAGGCAATCGTGGCAGCCATGATGCCGTCCATGCAGGCCGGTAGCGTCATTGTAGACTGCTCCACGTCAGACCCGAATTCCACTATGGCACTCGCGAATAAGTTAGCGCAGGCCGGTCACCATATGGCGGACGCGCCGTTGGGCGGGACACCCGTGCAGGCACAGAATGGAGAGCTGTCGACCATGGTCGGCGCTGATCCTGTTGTTTTTGAGCGGTTGAAGCCTGTTATCGCAGCTTGGGCAAAGACCATCGTTCACATCGGCCCATGTGCTGCAGGGCACAAAATGAAGCTTCTGAATAACTTTCTTTCACTGGGATATGCGGCGCTCTATTCGGAAGCGTTGGCACTGTCCGAAAAAGTCGGAATATCCACCAAGGAATTCGACTCGGTCATTCGTGGCAGCAGGATGGATTGCGGGTTTTATCAAACCTTCATGGGGTACGCCGTTGAAGGCAATCGAGAGTCTCACAAATTCACTCTATCCAATGCTCTAAAAGACTTGCGTTACCTAGAAGCCATGGCAGATGAAGTGGGGCTGTCCAATCCAATCGGAAACGCCGCAAAAAACAGTTTTGCAATGGCGCTCGCCGCTGGGGGTGACGGACCGAACGACTATGTTCCTCACCTTGTGGATTTCGTAGCTGCGAGAAACGGCGTATCCAAGGCGTAATTCTGGTCGCATTGCACACGCAGTTAAATGCGAACTATTTAAGATGCGGGAACAAGGATTTCAGGTAGTCCCACCAATCATGCTGAGGATCAGAACTGAGAAGTCTTTTTGCCTTGGAGTTTGAATGGAAGGTTCATCCTGCGTCATTTCCTTCTTAACATCAAAGCCTTCGTAAAACCGCGCTACTAACTCTGACGTCGTTAAATTTACAGAGTGGTTGTCGTTTGTTACGTTGAAATCCGGATAACTAAAATCACGGATGCTCACGAACTGTTGGCGCTTGGAGCAAAAACCAATCAAGTGACCTCCTCCGAACCGCTTCCCAATGCGGCTTGCTGCCGGTTAGTTGAGCTCAACTGGCGGGCTGAATGAAAAGGCCCGGGACTTCTTTGCCAAGTCACTCACGCAATAATAAAAAGAATAATGAAACACTTGCTCCAAACCCCAAGTGCCAGAGCAATCCTGATGGCACTCTTCATAATCATTGTTGTGAGGGTGTGCAGCCAAGAAGGAGCTGGATATCAAGAGCCTGATAAAGAGTATTTGGACGGCAGAGGCAGGCCCTAACCCGCACTGCCATACCCTTATGTGTCTACTTTCCGCTCATAAGCTGTCATCTGAGAAAAACGGTCAGATGACCAAGTTGAGCCCAAAACGGACGGCCATTGGGCCGTCCTAACTTAGTCCAGATGGGGCAAACTCCGATGCATGAGATTTCGACTACTCAGTGATTACATCCAGTCGCTGCACGCCTAAAGCTTCGATGCCAAGCTCCATCTTGTCGCCGGGTTTGAGATAGGTCTGCGGGTTTTGCCCCATGCCGACTCCAGGGGGTGTTCCTGTTGAAATCACATCACCGGGTTGCAGCGACATGAACTGCGACAAGTGTGAGATCACAGTTGCCACGCCAAAATGCATCGTTTTGGTCGACCCATCCTGGTACCGGTGTCCGTTCACCTCAAGATACATGGGCAGGTTTTGCGGGTCGGGCACTTCGTCTTTTGTCACCAGCCACGGGCCAATTGGACCGAATGTGTCTGCGGACTTTCCTTTGACCCATTGTCCCGAGCGGTGGAGTTGAAAATCACGTTCTGACAGGTCGTTGACCACGCAATACCCAGCGACGTGGTCCATGGCTTCGGCCTCAGATACGTATTTGGCTTCCTTGCCGATGACCACGCCCAGCTCCACTTCCCAGTCGGTTTTGACGGAGCCGCGCGGGATTTCGACCGTATCGTTGGGGCCGATGATGGCCGAGGTGGCCTTGAAGAAAATCACTGGCTCAGCAGGCAGTTCCATGCCGCTTTCTGCCGCGTGATCGGCATAGTTCAGACCTATGCAGATGAATTTGCCGACATTGCCAACGCAAGGACCAATGCGTGGATCTCCATCTACCACCGGTAGGCTGTCCGCATCTGTTGCCCGCAATTTCTCAAGAACTGTGTCGCCAAGTGTGTCGCCCGAGATGTCATCGATAACGCCGGAAAGGTCACGCACTGAGCCGTCCGACCCCAAAATACCGGGTTTTTCAGCGCCCTTGGCACCATAACGTAGCAGTTTCATTGTAAGGTTCCTTCCTGCTCAGATCGTCCAGCCGCCATCAATGGCAAAAGGCTGACCCGACGTGTATTTGCTTGCATCACTGGCTAAATACAGAGCCAGTTCTGCGATCTCTTCCGCGGTGCCAATTCGGCCCATCGGCTGACGGGCAATGAAATCAGTCATTGCCTTTTCGTAGTCTCCCGTGTCGCGCAGCCTGTCATGCAGGCTTGGGCTGTCAACGGTGCCGGGGCAAATCGCATTGCATCGGATGCCTTGAGTTACGAAATCGGCGGCCACGGATTTGGTCAGGCCAATTACCGCTGCCTTTGATGCACAATAGGCAAATCGGTTAGGTACGCCCTTTATGGATGATGCGACCGACGACATGTTGATGATCGACCCACCGCCTGCTTCCAGCATTCCTGGAAGGGTCAGGCGGATCAGCCTGAACATAGCTTTGACGTTGAGGTCAAAACTGAAATCCCAATCCTTTTCGCTGCATTCAAGGATTGAGCCCCCGGCGACAAAGCCCGCACAGTTAAACAGAACGTCCAGATTCGGCAGGCCGGCCGCAGCGGCTGTCACAGCCTCATTGTCTGTTACGTCCAGCTTGAGCGGTTCGATCCCCGCGATTCCGCCCAATTCCGCGAGCGAAGCATCGTTTATGTCGCTGGCGATCACACGTGCGCCTTCGGTTGCAAACAATTCGGCGGTTGCGCGGCCAATGCCTTGCCCGGCAGCTGTGATCAGGGCGGTTTTGCCTGCAAGCCGGTTTGATGGTTCGAATGTCGTCATTGGGTGCATCACAGTTTCTCGGGCAGCAGGTCCGTTGGGATGTCCTGATAACAAACCGGCCGCAGGAAACGGCGGATTGACAATGTGCCCACGGAGGTCGCGCCAAAGTTGGTTGAGGCGGGGTAGGGGCCGCCGTGAACCATGCTGTCGCACACTTCGACGCCAGTTGGGAAGCTGTTGGCCAGCAGCCGCCCTGCCTTTCGTTCCAGCAGCGGAAGCAGCGCCTGAGCGTCGGGTTTGTCGCCCGGCTCCAGATGCAGTGTGCAGGTCAGTTGCCCTTCGATGGCCTTCGCGATCTGTTGCATCTGAGAGGTGTCTTTCACGCGCACGATAATGCCCAATGGTCCGAAAACCTCTTCCTGCAGCTTGTGATCGGCCAGCCAGTCATCGCCGGAAACAGCAAACAGGTAAGGCGCGGCATCGCGCGTCTCGCAACTGGTGCCCATGATCTTGGAAACACCAGTTCCCGCGGCGACGCGCGAAACGCCGTCGCGATACGCGGCCGCAATTCCATCGGTCAGCATTGTCTGTTCGGCTACGGCGGATAGGCCGGTCTCGGCAGCCGTCTGAAACGCATCTGCATCGGGTCCGTCAATGATTACGGCGATGCCAGGATTGGTACAGAGCTGGCCCGCGCCCATCGTCAGCGATCCTGACCAGCCCGCGCCAATCTCAGCCCCGCGTGCGGCTGCAGCTTGCGGCAAGATAAACATTGGATTGACCGAGCCCAGCTCGCCAAAGAACGGAATGGGTTCGTCCCGTTGCGCGCACAGGTCAAACAGGGCGCGCCCGCCCGCCAGGCTGCCGGTAAAGCCGACCGCCCGGATCAGCGGATGCTGCACCAAACGCGTTCCCACATCCCGTTTGCCGCCCTGAACCATCGAAAACACTCCGGGGTGAACCCCGGTCGTCTTAATGGCGGTGTCTATGGCTTGCGCTACGATCTCACCTGTTCCGGGATGGGCGGAATGACCTTTGACAACAACGGGGCATCCGGCGGCCAGTGCCGCCGCCGTGTCGCCCCCCGCAACCGAGAAGGCCAGCGGAAAGTTTGACGCACCGAACACCGCAACAGGACCCAGCGGGCGCTGGATCATGCGCAGGTCAGGGCGGGGCAGGGGCGCGCGATCCGGCGTAGCCGGGTCATGGCGCAAGTCCAGATAATCACCCGCTTCGATGTGATCGGCGAAGAGGCGCAGCTGGCCGACCGTACGGCCACGTTCCCCCTGCAGGCGCGCTTCGGGCAAGCCGGTTTCCTGAGTACCAATCTCAGTGATGGCATCCCCGCGCGCTTCAATTTCATCTGCGATCTTGCGTAGAAGAGCGGCGCGCTCGGCGCGCGAGGACCACCCGAAATTGGCAAACGCGGCCTCGGCCGCTTCCACTGCGGTATCGACCAATGCCGCTGTTCCGACAGAAAAATCATGGCTTGGTCCATGCGCGGGTTCGGAGGCAAAAGTCGCATCTGCGCCGACCCATTCTCCAGCGATCAGGTGTTTTCCAGTCAACATATTAGTTCTCTCTTACAGCAGGCTGCGATGGGCAAGGTTTCGCATCAGATGTGACGCCCCGAAGGTCCATTCGACGCATTCGGTCGACAGGCGCACCGTGTTTGTCAGTGCCCCAAGTTGTGTATTGGCAATGGTGACGACGTCGCCGAGTTTGTGCGTGAACCCGCCGCCGGGGGTATCCCGGTCCTGGGTCGGGGCGAAAAGCGTGCCGAGAAACAGCATCAGTCCGTCAGGATATTGGTGGTGACGCCCGATTGTCTGCTTCACAAGATCAGCAGGATCGCGGCTGATCTGGGACATCGATGAGCTGCCGTTTAGAACAAATCCATCCGGTCCGGTGACGGTTAGCGTCAGCTCAGCCTGACGCACATCGTCCAGAGTGAACCCATCATCGAACAGCCGGATCATCGGTCCGATCGCGCAGGAGGCATTGTTGTCCTTTGCTTTGCTCAGCAACAAGGCCGAACGTCCTTCGACATCGCGCAGGTTCACATCGTTGCCCAGCGTTGCGCCCTTGATCTCGCCCTTTGAAGTTACGGCCAGAACAACTTCGGGCTCGGGGTTGTTCCAGTTCGATACGGGGTGCAGCCCGATATCCGCGCCGAACCCGACTGACGAAAGGACCTGCGCCTTTGAAAACACCTCGGCGTCGGGGCCGATCCCGACTTCCAGATACTGGCTCCAGAGACCTTCAGCGATCAGTGCTTCTTTGACCTCTGCCGCCGCGTCCGATCCCGGTACAATGTTGGAAAGGCTGTCCCCGATCCGATCCCCGATGCGCGCCCGGATCGCATCGGCTTTGGCAGGATCGCCTGCGGCCTGTTCTTCGATCACGCGCTCGACCATTGAGCCTGCAAATGTGACACCGCAGGCCTTAACCGCCTGCAGATCGCACGGCGCGAGCCATTGGTGGCCAGCGTCTAAAGGGCCGATAACTTCACCTTGTGCATTGCGCACATAGTCTGCCGGGTCTTCGCGTTCCAGAATGTCCCGAACGGTAGGTGCCGTTTTCGAGGTAATATCGACAACCTGCCCGTCGCGCAGGGTTACCACACTGGGTCCGACCCCAGCACGCTCGACACGGCCGAGCCACAGCCCGTTTGGTTCCAATGTAGGTATGGTCATTTCAATCCCTGAGGTTATAGGCGCGGGCGGCGTTACCACCCATGATCGCGTGTCGTTCTGCGGTGCTCAGCTGGTTCAGCAGCTTGTCCGAGGTTTCACACCAACGCTTGTAGCCACCAGCCAAGGTGCAAACCGGCCAATCGCTGCCCCAGATCAGACGCGATGGGCCGAAGGTGTTTAGCAGGTGATCCACATAGGGGCGAAGGTCTTCGATCGTCCAGTCGGCGGCAGCCTCAGTCACAAGGCCGGACAGCTTGCACCATGCACTGGTATCTCGGGCCAATGTCGACATGTCTTCGGACCAGCCGTCCAAGATCGCGTCTTTGATCAACGGTTTCGATCCATGGTCGATGACCACACGCATATCGGGGTAGCGCTGAAGAAGTTGCCTGAGCGGGCCCAAGTGTTGGGGCAAGGTCAATGCATCGAATGTCAGGTCATGCCGTTGAACAGCCTCGAAAGCTGGAGGCAGCGTGTCGCCGAGCATCCACAGAGGGTCAGCGATGTCCTGTATCATCGGGCGAAGACCGACCAGTGCCGGATGGGCGGTCAGCGCAGCAATCTGCGCGCCAACATCATCGGCTTCAAAATCAACCCAACCGACAACACCTTTGATGAACGCATTCTGGTCGGCCAGCGAGAGCATGTATTCGGTCTCAGCCAAGGTGGGCGACGCCTGTACAAGAATTGTGCCATCGATCCCGGCAGCCCTGAGCAGGGGCAAAAGATCGTCCGGCGTGAAATCCCGGTAGATCGTGTCCAGATCAGGCGTCAGCCAGCCATAGTCGCCACGCGCCAAAGTCCAGAAATGCTGATGCGCATCGATCCTCATCCGATCACACCCTTTTTCAGCACGATGTTCCCATAAAGCCTGCGTTCGCCCGTCTGAACGACAGCAAACGCGGTGGCTGCACGATCGTAGAATGCAAACCGTTCCAGGCCCTGAACCTTGGCCGGGTTGTTGGCGGTTGTGTCGATGATGCGCTGAAAGTCCGCGACGGCGTCTGGAACCGCCTCGGGGTCGCCGACAACCTGCATGGTCAACGCCGGATCAGAAACGAATGTGTCCAACGGCATCACGGATAAAACCGCTTGCAACACTTCACTGGCCGAAGATCCATCCGCCCGGATGCAGTCCGGCCCGCTGCTGGAGCCTGGGAAGTTTGCATCTGCGATGACGATTTCATCCCCGTGGCCCATGGCCCTGAGGGTATACAGAAGCTCTGGCGACAGAATCGGGTCGATATTACGTAGCATCTGCAGCCTCGCTTGGCAGAGGTGCGTCCGGTCGGATCAGGCCTTCGGATCGCAGGTCCGACCACAGACCCGGAGGAATGTCACGCTCCATCAGTGCGACATTGGACTGGACTTCGGATGCGCTGACGGCTCCGGGGATAACTGTTTTGACGCATGGATGACCCAGAACAAATTGCAGCGCCGCGGCGATCAGCGGAGTATCGTGCGCCGCGCAAACGGCTTCGATCTTGCGTACCCGCTCGAGTATATCTTCGGGCGCGTCGGCGTAGTTGTATTTGGCACCTGGTACAGCTCCGGTCGCGAGAATGCCCGAATTGTACGGCCCTCCAAGAATAATTCCGACATCGCGCTGCTCACAAAGTGGCAGGAAACCGTCGAGCGCTTCCTGCTCCAGCAGTGTATAGCGCCCGGCCAGCAGGAAGCCGTCGAAATCCCCGAGTCCAAGCAGTTTTTCGCAAACCTGCCATTCGTTTACGCCCGCCCCAATTGCAGCGATTTCACCTGCATCGCGCAACTCGGTCAAAGCCTTGTAACCGCCGCCATCAAAAAGCTCGCGCACCTTGGCATCAGACACTTCCTGACTGCCTTGACTGAAGACACAGACGTCGTGGACTAGAAGGATGTCTGAGTTGGCCACGCCAATCCTGTCGCGGCTGGCCTCGTAAGATCGCATGACCCCTTCGTAAGTGTAGTCGAACACGATCCGTTTCTGCGGCACATCGACGAAAGCTTCGGGTGTCACTTCATGCGGTTCGCAATCCAAAAGCAGTCGGCCAATTTTGGTCGACAGTTGAATGTTTTCGCGACCAAACCGGCCAATCGCCTGCCCAAACCGATGCTCTGACCGACCAAGCCCATATTGGGGCGCGGTATCGAAAAACCGGATGCCGGCGTCATACGCAGCCTGCAATGCCGCCCGCGCGTCCTCATCCGAGACTTTGCGATACAGGTTACCCAATGGCGCTCCGCCAAACCCCATGCGGGTCAATGGAACAGGCCGCGCGGTACGGTTGTTCAGCAATTCTGTCTGAGAAACTGTCATCCTGCCTCACTGTGCAGTTGTGGTGTAAGGTTGAACAAATGAGGCTTTTGCTGTTCCAGCAGTTCGATGCGTGGCATCAATTGCCCAAGGTGAGTGCGCATAGCATCCTGCGCAGTCTGTTCATCGCGATTGCTGATTGCCTCGAAAATGGCCCGATGCTCTGCCAAAGTCTCGGCGATCCGGCCGGGGGTGGGCAGCAGCAGCATACGAGCGCGACTGACCTGCAAGGAAACGGTTTGGGCCACATCCGCGAGGCGGCGAAAGCCAGTGAATTCCATCAGCAGGCCGTGGAACTCTTCATCGGCCTGATAAAAGCCCGGAATATCCTCGTCCTCGATCAGCAGTTCCTGAAGGCGCATATTGCGGCTTAGTCTTTTGCGCTGATCGTCGGTCAGGTCGCGGGCAACCTTTGCAACGGTCGCAAGTTCTAACGCTTCGCGCAGGAAGACGCCTTCGCGGATCTCATCCATCGAAAAGTAGGACACGCGGGTGCCCGATTGCGGCACCACATCCACCAGCCCTTCTGACGCCAGACGCGCAATCGCGTCGGCCACCGGCGCGCGCGAGACACCCAGCCTTTCACATACGGGTGCTTTCCTGAGATTCGCGCCGGGCGGAAAATCCAGCGATAGTATCGCCTGTTTCAGTGAGTGGTGAACACGCTGCGCTAGCGGCCCTTCGATTGTCGTGATCTCAGGCAGCAGTGCAGCGTTTATGTCTTGTTGCTTGCTCATGTTTGGTATTGTAGCATTCTAACATGTTAGTTGACAAGCAGTGAATTTGAGATTAGCAACATGGGCCAAGCAAGCGGGGAAGAGATGCAAGCACATAGCGGCATAAATGTTTTGGAAGGGGCGACGCGCGATGTCGTGAAGCTCAACCCGCGAGACAATGTTGTCATTGCATTGCGCGACCTGAACGCGGGCGAGCAGCCCGTATTGGTTCCCGTGCCGCTGACCGCATCGGTCTCTCGCGGTCACAAGATCGCCGTGGTCTCAATTCAAGCCGGGGAAAATATCATTCGTTACGGTCAGATTATCGGTCAGGCCAAGTGCGATATCGCGCCGGGCGAGCATATTCATGTGCACAACCTCGGCATGGGGGCGCATCAGCAGGACTATGCGCACGCAAGCGCCAACGCTCCGCTGCCTGCCTTGACCGAAGAGCGGACGTTCGACGGTTACCACAGGTCCGACGGCAAAGTGGGCACTCGCAATTACATCGGGATTCTGACCACCGTGAATTGCTCGGGGTCTGTGGCGCGTTTCATCGCTGAGGCGGCGGAAAAATCCGGGCTGCTGGATAGCTTCCCCAACGTCGATGGTGTGGTGCCGATTGTGCACGGGACCGGCTGCGGAATGTCTGGCAAGGATGAAGGCTATGCCACCCTATTCCGAACGCTGGCCGGGTATGCACAGCATCCGAACTTTGGGGGTATCCTGCTGATTGGTCTGGGGTGTGAGGTCATGCAAGTGGCAGACCTTGTCGGGGGTCGACCAATCCGCGCTGACGGTGCCCTGCGCTATATGACCATTCAGAACGAGGGCGGAACCCGTCGTACCATCGAACGGGGGCTGGAAGAGCTGCGCGGCATCGCCGAGCTGGCCAATCAGGCTGAACGCGCCCCCGCTCCGATAAGTTCGATAACGGTGGGCATGCAATGTGGTGGCTCGGATGGATATTCGGGGATCACCGCAAACCCCGCGTTGGGATATGCCTCGGATCTGCTGGTGCGCCACGGGGGAACAACGATCCTGTCGGAAACCTCGGAAATCTACGGGGCAGAGCACCTGCTGACGCGGCGGGCCGAAACGGTCGAGGTTGGCGAAAAGCTGATCGAACGCATTCACTGGTGGGAGGATTACACCGCCCGCAATGGCGGTGAGATGGACAACAATCCCAGCCCCGGCAACAAGCGCGGTGGCCTGACAACCATTCTTGAAAAATCGCTTGGTGCCGTTGCCAAAGGAGGTACAGCCCCCCTGCGCGACGTCTACAAATTCGGTGAGATGGTCGACAAGCAAGGGTTCGTCTTCATGGACAGCCCGGGGTTCGATCCGTGTTCCGTCACCGGGCAAGTGGCGTCGGGTTCTAACCTTATCGTGTTCACTACAGGGCGAGGCTCGGTGTCAGGCTATCAGCCCACGCCCTGTATCAAGCTGGCCACAAATTCCGAGATGTATGCCCGCATGGCCGACGATATGGACCTTAACTGCGGTGACATCGTGACTGACGGGATCAGCATCGAGGCAAAGGGTGAAGAGCTGTTTGACATGCTCATCCGCGTTGCGTCGGGGCAAAATACCAAAAGCGAGGAACTTGGCTTTGGGGGCGTTGAATTCGTCCCCTGGCAAATCGGCGCGGTGATGTAGGCGCGTTGGGCCCAAGGGAGAGGGGCACATGGGAGGGAAAATGAATAAATTGGTCGAAATGACGGGGATTGATAAGTTCTTCCCCGGCGTGCACGCGCTGAAATCCGTGCAGTTCGATCTTGAACCGGGTGAAGTTCACGCACTGATGGGTGAGAATGGGGCCGGGAAAAGCACGTTGATGAAGATCCTGTCGGGTATCTATCAGAGCGATGGTGGAAAGCTGAAGATCGAAGGGCGCGAAGTCAGCCCGACAACCCCGCGTGAAGCGCAGGATCTGGGCATCGGGATCATCCATCAGGAACTGAGCCTTATGAACGACCTGACTGTCGCTCAGAACATTTTCATCGGGCGTGAACCGCGCAAAAGCTTTGGCCGTTTGGACGAAGCGGCGCTGAATGCGCAGACCGCTGAAATCTTTGCTTCGATGAACCTCAGCCTTGATCCCAAGGCGTTGGTTGGCAGTATGACCATCGCGAAACAGCAAATGGTCGAGATCGCCAAGGCGCTGTCCTTTCGGTCCAAAGTGCTGATCATGGACGAGCCCACGGCCGCCCTGAATGACGCCGAGATTGCCGAGCTATTCGTGATCATCCGCCGCCTCAAGGCTGAAGGCGTTGGTATCGTTTACATCAGCCACAAGATGGACGAGCTCAAGCAGATCTCAGATCGCGTGACGGTTATGCGCGATGGGGAATATGTGGGAACAGTAGGGGCCGCCGAAACCCCAATCAGCCAGATCATCGCCATGATGGTTGGCCGAGAGGTCAAGGAAGAACCGCTGGACGTGCCCGATCTGGGTGATGCTGAGATGTCTCTGCAGGTCACCGGGTTGAGCCGCGACAAGGAGATTCAGGACGTAAGCTTCTCGGTCCAGAAGGGCGAAATTCTGGGACTTGCGGGTCTGATGGGTGCAGGTCGCACCGAAGTCGCACGCGCCATTTTCGGGGCCGACCCCAAGGATAGTGGCGAAATCCGGGTGCATGGTCAGGTGGTATCGATCAAGTCGCCAACTGATGCCGTCAAGGCGGGGATCGGGTACCTGTCCGAGGATCGAAAGCACTTCGGCCTCGCCACCGGTATGAACGTACGTGACAACATCGCGCTTGCCTCGATGGACCTGTTCACCGGCGCAGGCGGCGTTTTGCACGATGGAGACATCAGCGACACCGCGAAAAGCTATATCCAGCAATTGGGCATTCGAACACCATCGGATGTGCAGGAGGTTCGCCTGCTGTCGGGCGGCAACCAGCAGAAGGTCGTCATCGCCAAATGGCTGCTGCGCGACTGCGATATTCTGATTTTTGACGAGCCGACCCGAGGTATCGACGTCGGCGCAAAATCCGAGATTTACAAGTTGCTGGAAGAACTGGCGATGCTTGGCAAGACGATCATCGTGATCTCATCCGAACTGCCTGAAATCATGCGCCTCAGCCATCGCATCGCCGTGATGTGCGAAGGACGACTAACCGGCATTCTGCCCGGCGGCAAAGACACCACTCAAGAAGACATCATGCATCTCGCCACGCAACGTGCTGCGGCGATGCAGGTAACAGGGACAGTCCAATGACCACAGCAACCGACATCGGAAAAAAAAAACCACTATCGGGCCTTGCGGATAGCGGCGCGTATCAAAAGCTGTTGGCCTTTGCCAGTTTGATCGTTTTGCTGATCGGTTTTTCCATTGCCTCACCTAACTTCATGCAGACATCGAACATGATCGCCATTCTGCAGGCGACATCGGTGAACGGTGTTCTGGCCGTCGCAGCTACGCTGGTCATAATTACGGGTGGGATCGACCTTTCAGTCGGAACGCTGATGACCTTCTGCGCAGTGATCGCTGGCGTGGTACTGACATATCTCGGCATGCCCTTGCTACTGGGCGTCGCGGCAGCCATCGCGGCAGGGGCCTTCTGCGGGCTTTGCTCGGGCACCTTCGTTGCCAAGATGAAGATCCCGCCATTCATTGCGACGCTTGGAATGATGTTGATCCTCAAAGGCCTGTCGCTGGTGATCTCAGGGACGCGACCGATCTACTTCAACGATACGCCGGGCTTTGACCTGATTTCGCGCGGATCGCTGATTGGAGAGGTTTTCCCATCGCTGCCCATCCCCAATGGGGTCTTGATCCTGTTCCTGGTTGCCATCGCGGCCTCGTACATTCTGGGTCGCACGGTTCTGGGCCGGTACACCTTCGCGCTTGGCTCAAATGAGGAAGCGGTGCGCTTGTCCGGCGTGAACACCGACATGTGGAAGATGTGCATTTACGCTCTGGCCGGCGCGATCTGCGGCATCGCCGGCATCCTGATCGCCTCGCGCCTGAATTCCGCACAACCGGCATTGGGATTGGGATACGAGTTGGAGGCGATCGCAGCTGTGGTGATCGGTGGCACGTCCTTGTCCGGTGGGCGCGGCACCATCCTCGGCACACTGATCGGTGCGTTGATCATGGCCGTGCTGACCAACGGATTGCGTGTGCTGTCCGTCGCGCAGGAATGGCAGACCGTTGTGACCGGCGCAATCATCATCCTGGCCGTCTATGCCGATATGGCGCGGCGCAAGAAATCGGGATGACCAAGCAACTAAATCAAAGACCAAAACGACCAACTGGAGGAGAAATCATGTTTTCACGTCGTTTCATTCTGGGTGCGCTGAGTGCAGCCACCCTGGCAGGACCCGCCTCGATGGCGGCGGCCGAAGAAATTTACATCCCGCTGGTATCCAAAGGCTTCCAGCATCAGTTCTGGCAGGCCGTGAAGGCGGGTGCGGAACAGGCGGCTGACGAGTATGGTGTCACCATCACCTTCGAAGGCCCTGACAACGAAACAATGGTGGACCGCCAAATCGATATGCTGGCTGCCGCTTTGGCCAACAACCCCAAAGCCATTGGTTTTGCCGCTCTGGATAGCCAAGCTGCAATCCCGCTTTTGAAGCAGGCCAATGAAAAGGGCATTCCGATCATCGCTTTCGACAGCGGCGTTGACAGTGACATTCCGCTTTCAACCGCGACAACGGATAACCTGGCGGCAGCTGGGCTTGCAGCCGACAAGATGGCCGAAAAAATCGGCGGCAAGGGCAAAGTCGCAGTTGTTGCGCATGACCAGACCAGCCGCACCGGCATCGACCGCCGTGACGGCTTCGTCAATCGCATGGCCGAGAAGTACCCGGATATCGAAGTTGTCACGGTTCAGTACGGGCAAGGCGACCACCTGAAATCGACCGAGGTGACCAAGGCGATCTTGACAGCAAACCCCGATCTGAGCGGGATCTTTGGCACTAACGAAGGCTCGGCCATCGGTGTTGTAAATGGCGTTCAAGAGCTGGGCACCGAAGGTCTGGTCATCATCGGCTATGACAGTGGCAAAGCCCAGAAAGACGCAATCAAGAGTGGCCTGATGGCAGGCGCGATCACGCAAAATCCTGTGGGCATCGGTTATGAAACGGTGAAGGCAGCGGTTGCGGCTTTGAACGGGGAAGAGGTTCAAGGTCTGATCGATACAGGCTTCTACTACTACGATGCCTCGAACATTGACGACCCGAAGATCTCGGCCGTTCTGTACGACTAAATACAAACACTCACACTGTCCGGCCTGCCTTTTGGACGGGCCGGACACCTTCACCAGTAGTTTGTCAGGAGAATTGATACCAAGGCATGCGGGGCAGCGGCATTCGGGTCGCGACGCTGGCTTGCAGGTCTTGTCAGAAGAACTTTGCTTGAGCGGGGCAGGGTGATTGCATAGCATTTATACGGCACGTCGGGCGCGCGCCCTTGGGTTTCTTTAAAAAGAATTATCCGCTTTGGTTGGCAACTTCTGAGCTCATCGTCGCGGACGATTCCAAGGTCTGCAGGACATTGGCGGCAATGTCTGTGCCCGATCGCTAAGCATCTTGGACTTTGGGACCACAACACCAGTCGCCGCCTGCCCAAAGCGTTCCGTCTGATAGAAACGGCTGACCTAGGTGTGTCTCCACCAGTCCGTAGCGCCACCCTTGCAAGCCCGCATGGCGAAGTTTGGAAGGAGCGACGGCGATTGCAGAACAGAGCAGATCCACCATTCGCGTTTTGACCTCCGACCGATCAGCATCAATGTGCGTCTGACTCCAATCCGGATGCGCCTGAGCCACCCATGTTTGATACGCGGTGGACCGACCTGGTTTCGTATTGTTTTGCGCGATCCAAGTTAGCACTGCGTTTGCATCACGCCGTGTCACAAAAGGTCCAGGCGTCTCGCGGTCGAAGGCCGCCATCAAGGTCAAGCAAGGACGCATGACGGCACTGGTGGCCTGCTGAACGATCGCGTATGTCTCACCCAAGATGGGTGCAAGTTGAGGCGCCGGGACCGTGACGACCACATGTGAGGCCGTCATTCTGCCCGCGTCTGTATCAATCTCCCAAAAGGTATCGCGCTCCACCACTGTCGTTACGCGTGTGTTCAATGTGAGGTCGAGACCATGAGCCAAGGCCTTTGGTAACGCCGCCATGCCAGACACACCAACGACGCGACTCGTCCGCTCTCCTAGCTGCCACACATCCACGGCGCCTCGCCCGAGTTTTTCTATCCTCTCGGCATTCTCACTTTGATCGAGAAATTGCGCACCGTGATCGAACGTAATGCTCTCGCCAGCGACATCGGCGCGTCTCGTTGCAACGCGCCCGCCGATGCCACGCCCTTTTGTCGACCAAACGGACGGGTACGTCGGCTGTTTGCAGTGCCCTAGCGCAGGCAATGCCGGACATTCCTGCCCCTATGACGAGGACTTCGGTCACATCAGCCCTGTATTGTGGAGAATGGCGGGGATCTGTTTCTTGACCTTGAAGAACCCGGCCGTGGCATAGGGCCAGATTGCGCTGTCCCATTCTCTGCGCCACTCGACCAGATCTATTCCCGCTTCAACCAGGCCTCGCTTGGCTTCGAGCATCCAATCCCGTAGCGGACCGGTGGGGATATACGGGGTCGCTATCTGTGTTGCGCCTGGGCGCGAAGCCCAGCGTGATAGATCAGTAGGTACGCCCGCTCGCAACTCTGTGGCGTCCACAGCGATCCGCGATGCGGTGTCCCTTAACGCGCCGTGCTCAAATTCCTTGACTAATGGTGACACTGGCAGAGGCGAGCGCAGGTGGCTCGCGGAAAGTGTCGCATATCCGACGAAGTTCATAGAGGGGAGGTCAAAATCTTCAGGGCGGCAGTCTTCTTCAGTGATCAGTAAAGCCGTGGGACGGTCTAGATCGGGGACCTGCACAGTACGGAGTGGTGTGACGCTTGGCAGGCCTTCTGGTTCTTCGCTTTCAAGACCTTCGACGACTGCTGCAAGCTCCGCTGGGCGCGGATCAAACCGGTTATTGGTGAACCTCGCGATATTCCAGGCTTGTGCATGATAGGGCTTTCCGCGCGTGTGAAGGCCAGCCGCCCACCGCCATCCCAGTGTGTTTGAAGCAGGATCGCCGTCAAGGAGATTTCGGAAAAAGAAGTCCGCGCCCAACCGCCACGGCAGTTCAAGAGTGAAGATCCAAATCGAGGCGAACCACATACGGGCATGGTTATCAAGGTAACCGTCAATCAAATGCGTTAGTCACCACAAGGACACTGTTTGGACTGGCAGAAATCCCGAAAGCGGTCGTTCGTTCAAAGAGCAGCGAACGACTGCATCGAGCCCGAAGCCGACCCGCTTCCCTACACTGGTTTTATTGCGGTGACGACGAAACTCGGCATAGGAACAGCGAGTTTCCCACCGGACTCA
>NZ_WQGD01000033.1:0-18064 GCF_013034475.1 Ruegeria sp. HKCCA6837 | reverse complement strand
CCCTTGTTCCCCCCTCTCGACCAAAGTAGTGGCCCAATTTTACGGGGCAAAGACAAGTTCATACTCGACGTGAACGTCGACTTGAAACCCGACCAAGATAACTATCCAGAATTTTTTTTCGAAGCGATGCGAAGGCCGGGTCGAGTCGCACTTGTGGTTGGCGGGTCAGATTACCGAGCCGAAGTTAGATCCAAGCCAGCCTTGCTAGAACTAATTGGCCAACTAATTACCAGCGGACGTGTCCGCTCTGTGCCAGACTCCAGAGTCGATGCAGCCCAAAGCGCTCTAGTTTCGCGAATAGACGATTGCTTTGATGTCTGTCCAAGTGAGTGCGATGATCCGCACATTTTTGCTTTGGCATTGGTCAGCGGATGCAACAACGTCGTGACGCGGGATGCACGCATGGCGACTTGTCGGAACAAGATCAGAAATGTCGTAGGTCACGATCATTGTGCAGATATTCGCATCATTCAAGATCACGCTGCTTTCAGGCAATCTAGGTGATTCCGCATTGATGCCGTAAATCTTTAATTCACTTAGTTGGAAGCGTCAGCCAAGCAATGGGACATCGTAGGTCAGCTGTTTCTGACTAAGCGCCGAGCAATATTTGCCAAGTAGACCAACTGATTAATGATCTCTTCTCCAACGGGTGATCAACTAATTGGTGTACGAAAATTCGGCACACAAATCCTCACAACGGTTAAGCGACTGGCAAAAAAGAGGAATCATGCGCAATGATTTTATCAAATGATAAAAATCTCGCACATTTTTCGCACAGTCCAAGATATTAAAAAAAGTTGCTCTAACTGTGCGAGACTAAGATATTGATTTTGATTGATAAAATGGTGCCCCCACACGGACTCGAACCGCGGACCTACTGATTACAAATCAGTTGCTCTACCAGCTGAGCTATAGGGGCACTGACAGTCGATTACTTCCTCTGGCGGGGGACTGCAAGCCTCATTTTCAGCATGAACTAAGGTATTGTCGGTTTTCCTGAGAAAGTGCAAAAACCACTCAGGCAGAAACCCCACATAAGTCTGGTACAGCGAAGGACATGTGCGAGGTTGGGTATTGTATGTGAGGGTACGGAAGTCGACATGCAGGTAATCATTCATGCCGGTGCAGCCTTTACCGATGAAGGCCACATTTTGTCGTCGCTTGTTGCAAACAGACAGATGCTGGCAGAGATGAATACTGCTCCGATGAGCCTGCGGATGTCCCGACAATTCGTCAAGATCATGTCGGACGCGCTGATCCAGGGCACATCGATCGACGAAACGCGGGACAGTCTGGCCCCTCTTTTTCCACAAGACGTCAACCTGGAGCGTGTAGTTCTGTCGAGCGACAAGTTCTTTGGCCCCCGACGGACTGCGCTGCAACATGGTCAGATTTATCCTTTTGCGGGAAGGCGGACAGCATTTACCGAAACCCTCTTGGAAGGTGCGCAGCTTGAGCTGTTTGTCGGGCTGGTGAACCCTGGACTTTTCATTCCCAAAACACTGATGTCCATTCACGAAGACCACCGACGAGATATTCTGGCCAGCACTGACCTCAGTTGTCTCAGTTGGGTCAGCATGATTGAAGACCTGCGCGAACTTGCGCCTCAGTTTAAACTGACCGTATGGGAAAACGAAAATCTACCTCTGATCTGGGGTGATATTGTCCGGGCTATGACAGGGCTGCCCAGCGAGACACCCCTTCCCGATGAGTACTCCTTTTTGACGTCGCTCTTGACCGACGCAGGACAAAGACAAGTGCAGGAGATCCTTGGGCGGCGCACACCCTTGGATATACAAGGCCAACGCGAAGAATTGGCGCAAGTCCTCGAGGATCAAGCGCGCCCCGAGCAGGTTGAAGAAGAGTTGGATTTGCCTGGGTGGAACACGGACATATTTGACGCGTTTACAGAGCTTTATGCGCAGGACGTGGCAGCCATCCGCACCATGTCAGATATTCGCGTGTTATAGCCTTCGATCTCCGTTTCAGTCAGCACCCCAGATGCCCGTCTCTGATCCGTCATAACTCCGAATTACCCGTCATAACGACAGAATACCTGTACGTTTCGTCACATTTCACCCTGCCACCCGAACAGCCTGCGAACCATCGTTAAGTGAGGCATAAATTGGGAGGCTAAGACAGTAATGTCCTGGAATGTGTGTATCGTAGGCGCAGGCAAAATCGGGCAGATGACCGCGACCCTACTGAAAGCATCGCCAAATTACACCGTGTCTGTTGCGGATCACGACCTGAAATCACTGGCAGAAGTTGCAAAGCTTGGTGTGCCCACCAAGCAAGTCGACGCCAGCGACGCGCATAGTCTGGCCGCAAGTCTTAAGGGGTTTGATGCCGCAATCTCGGCGGCTCCCTTCTTTTTGACACCAAAGATTGCTGAGGCGGCTCAAAAGGCAGGCGCGCATTACTTTGATCTGACCGAGGATGTGGCCGCCACGAACGCTGTGCGCGCCTTGGCCGAGGGCAGCCAGACAGCATTCATGCCGCAATGCGGGTTGGCGCCGGGCTTTGTTGGTATCGCGGGCGCTTCTCTGGCCGCCGAATTTGACGAAATCGACAGCCTGCATATGCGGGTCGGTGCGCTGCCGCTCTATCCAACCAACGCGTTAAAATACAATCTGACCTGGTCAACTGACGGGCTGATCAACGAGTATTGCAACCCCTGCGATGCCATCGTGAACGGCCAACGGGTCAAAACCGCGCCGCTGGAAGACTACGAGGTTCTGGGGCATGACGGCGTGGAATACGAATGTTTCAACACTTCGGGCGGGCTGGGTACATTGCCCGAAACGCTTGAAGGCAAGGCGCGGTCAGTCTCGTATCGGTCGATCCGTTACCCGGGCCATTGTGACATTCTGAAACTGCTGCTGCATGATCTGGGCCTGGAACGTCGCCGCGATTTGCTGAAAGAGATTTTTGAATCCGCCCTGCCCCGTACAGATCAGGACGTTGTTCTGGTCTACTGCACAGCCAAGGGCATGATCGACGGCGCGCTGCGTGAAAAATCACTGATCAACAAAAGCTTTGCCCGTGACATCAGCGGCCAGACCTGGAGCGCTATTCAGGTCACGACAGCCGCAGGCGTTCTGGGCGTTGTCGACCTGATGCGCACGGGTGCGCTGCCTTCGAAAGGCTTTGTCCGGCAAGAGCAGGTGAAGCTGCCCGACTTCCTGAAGACTGAATTTGGCGCGCTCTATCGCGCTGGTGATGCAACCCCTCAAAACAAAGCGGCCTGAGACATGAAAGACGTTGTAATGACTGCAGAAACCACACTTTCGAAACTGGACCTGACTGTGGCTGAATTGACCGGCGGCACCTTGCAGGTGACGTCTCCGATAGATGGTCGTGTATTGGCCGACGTGCATGAAACGCCCGCCGCTGAGATGAAATCGATCATCGCCCGGTCGCAAGCTGCGTTCAAAGCCTGGCGCGTGGTGCCCGCACCGCAGCGGGGCGAGTTGATCCGGCTGCTGGGTGAAGAACTGCGCGCTGCCAAAGACGATCTTGGCGCGCTTGTGAGCTGGGAAGCTGGTAAGATCACCTCCGAAGGTTTGGGCGAAGTGCAAGAGATGATCGACATCTGCGATTTTGCCGTTGGCCTGTCGCGGCAGCTTTACGGACTGACCATCGCATCCGAGCGTCCGGGGCACAGGATGATGGAAACCTGGCACCCTGCCGGGCCGGTAGGTGTGATCTCGGCCTTCAACTTTCCGGTTGCGGTCTGGTCGTGGAACGCGGCGCTGGCGATTGTCTGTGGCGATCCGGTGATCTGGAAACCGTCCGAGAAGACACCGCTGACTGCAATGGCGTGCCAGAAGATCTTTGAACGTGCTCTGGCCCGTTTTGGCGATGCCCCTGACGGTTTGTTGCAGACCGTGATCGGTGGCGCGGCTTTGGGCGAGGCTCTGGTTTCAAGCGAAGATGTACCCGTAATCTCGGCAACCGGTTCGACGCGTATGGGTCGTGCGGTGGCGCCCATCGTCGCGGCGCGCTTTGGCAAGTGCATTCTGGAACTGGGTGGTAACAACGCGATGATCGTTGGCCCCTCGGCAGATCTGGAAATGGCCGTGCGCGCCATTGTGTTTTCGGCAGTTGGCACCGCAGGTCAGCGCTGCACAACCTTACGCCGCCTGATCGTTCACAACTCGATCAAGGACGAATTGGTGGCCCGCCTAAAGAAAGCTTATTCTGGTTTGCCCATCGGCGACCCGATGGCCGAAGGCACGCTGGTTGGGCCTTTGGTGGATGAAGCCTCGGGCGCAGCCATGACAGCTGCGCTGAAGGCGGCAGAGGCCGAAGGTGGTAAGGTGTTCGGCGGCAACTGTGTGACCGAAGGTGTCCCCGGCGGTGTCTATATGGAACCTGCGATCGTCGAGATGCCCGGGCAGTCCGATACTGTGAAGACCGAAACATTTGCGCCTATCCTTTATGTCTTGGGCTATGAGGATTTCAACGAGGCCATCGAACTGCAAAACGATGTGCCGCAGGGGCTGTCTTCTTGCGTGTTCACCCTGAATATGCGCGAGGCCGAGCAGTTCCTGACCGCGGCCGGATCCGATTGCGGCATCGCCAACGTCAATATCGGGCCATCAGGGGCCGAAATCGGCGGGGCATTTGGCGGTGAAAAGGAAACCGGGGGCGGACGTGAAAGCGGTTCGGACGCGTGGAAAGCGTATATGCGCCGTCAAACGAATACCGTGAACTACTCAGCGGAACTGCCGCTTGCGCAGGGTGTAAAGTTCGACATCTAAGGCCCGCGCTGTTCGTAAAAGAGTAGCCTCTCAAGCAAACAAGAACTGGCCGCATCGGGTAGGAAGACCCCGGCGCGGCCATTTTGATCCATTCAGCTAGCCAGCTGATCGCCGGTGCTTTGACTGCTTTATCAACCAATCCGAAAAGACCTGAACAGCTTCGTTTTTTTGCCCGGTTGGGAAAGCCACGTAATACGCGCTGCCTGACACATTCGCGACCTGACCAATCTCGACTAGGGCTCCCGAGGCCAACTCGGCCTCGATCAGATAAGACGGCAGGATCGCAGCCCCCAACCCGGCAACGGCCCCCTCGATCAGCATCGAAAACTGATCAAAGCGCATCCCCGGAAACACAGCGCGCGCACCCAATCCCAGGCTGTCATGATAGTCTGACCATTGCTCGGACCGTGAGGTGAGATGCAATAGCGGCAGATCGAACACATCTTGTTTTTCGTCAAGCCCAGCGCTGCCCACCAGTGCAGGCGCAGCCGTGACCACCAGATGCTCCGGGAACAGCTTGCGCAGCGCGGCACCCGGCCAGTCATCATGGCCAAAGTGGATGGCAACGTCCACGCGCCGCTCTTCCAAACTAAACGGCGTCGTATAGGAATGAAGGTCCAGTACGATCTCTGGATGTGACGCTTTGAAATCGGCCAGGCGGGGCACCAGCCATCGCGTCGCGAAGGTGGGCAACACTGCCATGGTTAAAAGGGTGGCGCCGTCCCCAGCGGCAATGGCACGGTTGATTGTACCGCTCAGTCGTTCAAGATCGCCGGCCAGTTCCTCGCGCAAAGCGCGCCCTGCTTTTGACAGCCGAACGGCCCGCCCAACGCGGCGAAACAGCGTAACACCTATTGCCGCCTCCAACTCGCGCACCTGACGACTGACCGCGCCCTGCGTAACGCCCAGTTCCTCTGCCGCCATGGTATAGCTTTCATGACGCGCTGCGGCTTCAAAACTGCGCATCAGGGCAAGAGACGGAAGAGCGTTGATCCTGGGCATGACATCCATGAGCTTTAGTCACAGAAAAGATACCTATTGAGGTGTTTTTCTCAAGTAATTTAGGCATTAGTTTCATGCTGAATTTCAAAGGAAATGACATGTTGTTCCAACGTGCAGAGCGGCTAAACGGGATCGAACTCTCTGAGATCGTGCAGATTTCCGAGGCTGCTGCCCGTCTGCGTGCGGATGGCCGCGATATTGTGGCGCTGTCAACGGGTGAGCCGGACTTGCCCACGCCGCCACATGTGGTCGAGGCGGCCCACGCCGCGGCGCAAGACGGTAAGACAAAATACCCGCCGACAGCGGGTATTCCCGATCTGCGCACCGAGATCGCTCGTCAGGCAGGGGTCGAGATGGCGCAAGTCATCGTGTCGACCGGGGCAAAACAGGTGATCGCAAACGCAATGCTATCCAGCCTGAACCCCGGCGACGAGGTGATCATGCCCGCGCCCTATTGGAGCAGCTATTCCGATATTGTTCGCATGGCGGGAGGAACGCCGGTTGTCCTGCCTTGCCCGATGGAACAGGGCTTCAAGCTGCTGCCTGAACAGCTTGAGGCCGCGATCACACCGCGTACCCGCTGGCTGATGCTCAACACACCGTCGAACCCGTCCGGGGCCATCTACACGCAGGATGAGATCGCCGCCCTGGCCACCGTCTTGACGCAGCACCCGCATGTCTGGGTTCTGGCGGATGAGATTTATCAACACCTCAGCTTTGTTCCGTTCACCTCGGTAGCCGAAGCCGCACCAGAACTTGTCGGGCGCATGTTGATCGTCAATGGCGTGGCCAAGGCCTGGTCCATGACCGGTTGGCGCATCGGCTGGGGGATTGGCCCCGCCGATCTGATCAAGGCGATGGTGGCGGTGCAAGGTCAGGTGACCTCGGGCGCGTGTTCGATTTCACAATGGGCCTCTTTGGCGGCTATCACTTGTGATCCGAAGTTGCTGGAAGAGCGCCGCGACCTGTTCGCCCAACGCCGTGATCTTGTGGTTGCCGGGCTGAACGCGGTTGTCGGGCTGCAGTGTAACGCGCCTGATGGGGCCTTTTATGCCTTCCCCTCATGCGCGGAATTGCTTGCAGATCACGGCGGACCCTTCAAGAATGATGCGGACTTTTGCGGCTGGGTGCTGGAAGAAGCCGGTGTCGCCCTTGTCCCCGGTCGCGCTTTTGGCTTGCCCGGACATTTCCGCCTGAGCTTCGCTTATGCCCTAGATACAATAGCAGCTGGCCTTGAACGCCTTAAATCGGCTGTAGAAAGGAAACTCTGATGAAACCACAATCCCGTCCGCAGCTTGGCCCCTTCACCTGGGAAGACCCGTTCCTGCTGGAAGACCAACTGGCCGAAGACGAACGCATGGTGCGCGATGCCGCGCGTGCCTATGCGCAGGACAAGCTGCTGCCACGCGTCACCGAAGCTTTTGCCAAGGAAGAAACCGACCCCGGTATATTCCGCGAAATGGGTGAGATGGGCCTGTTAGGCACCACCATCCCCGAAGAGTTCGGCGGCATAGGCTCCAGCTATGTGACTTATGGCCTTGTGGCGCGTGAAGTTGAGCGTGTCGACAGCGGTTACCGCTCGATGATGTCGGTCCAGTCCAGCTTGGTGATGTATCCGATCTATGCCTACGGCACCGACGAACAACGCCAGAAATACCTGCCGAAACTGGCCAGCGGCGAGTTCATTGGGTGTTTTGGCTTGACCGAACCAGACGCAGGTTCGGACCCTGGTGGGATGAAGACCGTCGCCAAAAAGACCGACGGCGGATATGTGTTGAATGGCTCGAAAATGTGGATCTCGAACGCACCGATTGCGGATGTGTTTGTGGTCTGGGCCAAGTCCGAGGCACATGACGGCAAGATCAAAGGCTTTGTTCTGGACAAGGGCATGGCCGGGCTGTCCGCGCCCAAGATCGAAGGCAAACTGTCGCTGCGCGCCTCGATCACTGGTGAGATCGTGATGAACAATGTTGAGGTCGCAGAAGACGCACTGTTGCCCAATGTCGAGGGCCTCAAAGGTCCGTTCGGCTGTCTGAACCGCGCGCGGTATGGGATTGCCTGGGGCACCATGGGCGCAGCCGAAGCCTGCTGGCACGCCGCCCATCAATACGGGATGGATCGCAAGCAATTCGGGCGACCTTTGGCGCAAACCCAGTTGTTTCAATTGAAACTTGCCAACATGCAGACCGAGATTGCCCTTGGCCTGCAGGCCGCCCTTCGCGTGGGTCGCCTGATGGACGAAGCTCGCGCCGCGCCCGAAATGATCAGCCTGATCAAGCGCAACAATTGCGGCAAGGCGCTCGAGATCGCGCGCCACGCCCGTGACATGCATGGCGGCAACGGTATCAGTCAGGATTTTCACGTTATCCGGCACATGGTGAATCTGGAAACGGTGAACACCTATGAAGGCACACACGACGTACACGCGCTGATTTTGGGGCGCGCGCAAACGGGCCTGCAAGCCTTCGCCTAAGGACAGTCAACATGGATCGCGCAGCCATTGTGCACGAAAACTTCCTGCGTCGCGTGGCGGCGCGGGATTTCCCCGCAGGTGACACCCCTGCTGGTCCCTTGACCCAGACCGAGGCCGTGGGGCTGTATCGCGCACAATGCCTCAGCCGAGCGCTGGATCGGCAAAGCCGCGCGATGCAGAAATCCGGTCAGGGGTTCTATACCATTGGGTCGTCCGGCCACGAAGGCATGGCAGCTGTCGCCGCCGCGCTGCGCCCGACCGATCCGGCCTTTCTGCATTATCGCGATGCTGCCTTTCAAATCGCCCGCTCTGATCAGGTGCCGGGGCAAAGCCCAACCTGGGATATCCTACTGTCATTTGCTTCGTCTTCTGAAGACCCGATCAGCGGTGGGCGGCATAAAGTATTGGGGTCCAAGGCACTGTGCATTCCGCCGCAGACCTCAACCATTGCCAGCCACCTACCCAAAGCGGTGGGCGCGGCATATGCCATTGGCGCGGCCCGCCGCCACCGCCCGGAACATGCTGACATGCCGGATGATGCGATTGTCTATTGTTCCTTTGGCGATGCCTCGGCCAACCATTCAACCGCGCAAGGGGCGTTCAACACTGCGCAATGGACGTCTTACCAATCTGTGCCTCTGCCATTGCTGTTTTGCTGTGAAGACAATGGCATTGGTATTTCGACCAAAACACCGCAGGGCTGGATCGCGGCAACCTTCCAGAATCGGCCGGGACTGAAATACTTCAGTTGCAACGGGCTTGATCTGTTCGACACATTCCGCGTCGCGCAAGAGGCGGCCGACTACGTGCGCCGCCGTCGCAAACCCGCCTTCCTTCATGTGCGCACTGTGCGTCTTTACGGTCATGCCGGGGCGGATATGCCGACCACCTATCTGCCGAAGTCGGAAGTTGAGGCAGAGGAGGCCAACGATCCCCTGCTGCATTCTGTCCGCCTGCTGGAACAATCCGGGGCGATGCAGCCCGAGGACGCCTTGGGCGTCTATACCGATACCTGCGCACGTGTCGCCCGTGTCGCAGACAAAGCTGTCACCCGCCCGCGACTGAAAACAGCAAGTGACGTGATGGCCAGTCTGATCCCACCTGCGCGCCCCTGTGCATCGACCAATGGCCCAAGCCCAGAGCAAAGAGCCGAAGTGTTCGGCAGCGATCTAAAGGCGCAATCCGAGCCTCAGATCATGTCGCGCCTGATCAATTGGACCCTGACCGACCTGATGCTGGAACACGATGAGATCGTGATGATGGGAGAAGATGTCGGGCGCAAAGGTGGTGTCTACGGCGTGACGCAAAAACTGCAGGCACGTTTCGGCCCCGACCGGATGATCGATACTTTGCTGGACGAACAATCGATCCTGGGTCTGGCCATCGGTATGGCGCAAAATGGCTTTGTTCCGATGCCGGAAATCCAGTTCCTAGCCTATCTGCACAATGCCGAAGACCAATTGCGTGGCGAGGCGGCCACCCTGCCCTTCTTCTCGAACGGTCAATACACCAACCCGATGGTCGTGCGTATTGCCGGGCTGGGATACCAGAAAGGCTTTGGCGGGCATTTCCACAACGATAACTCAGTCGCAGTTCTGCGCGACATTCCGGGCCTGATCCTGGCCTGCCCGTCGAACGGCGCGGATGCCGCGCGGATGCTGCGGGAATGTGTCCGTCTGGCGCGCGAAGAACAGCGGCTCGTTGTCTTCCTTGAGCCCATCGCGCTCTATTCGATGCGCGATCTGCATGAAACGGGCGATGGTGGGTGGATGCAAACCTATCCCGACCCGTCCGAGCGCATCGGGTTCGGAGAAGTCGGCGTGAACGGAGACGGGGACGATCTTGCCATGGTGACCTTTGGCAATGGTGTCTATCTCAGCCACCAGGCGCAAAAGGCGTTGCAGGCGGATGGTATCAACACCCGGATCGTTGACCTGAGGTGGCTGTCGCCCTTGCCAAAAGATGCGCTAACCCAAGCAGTCGCCGGGGCCAAACGTATCCTGGTCGTTGACGAAACCCGACACCATGGCGGTGTGGCCGAAGCGCTGATGGCGCATTTCCACGAAACTGCAAATGTGCCACTGGCCCGCATCACGGCCGAAGACAGCTTCATCGCAACCGGCCCTGCCTATGCCGCCACAATGCCGTCAAAGGACAGCGTCGAGGCTGCGGCGCGGCGCCTGATGGAGACCGAGGTATGATCCAAGAAAAACAGACCGCCGTTGTCATATGCCCCGGTCGGGGCACGTATAACAAACCCGAACTGGGGGTGTTGGGGCGGCAATTCTCGGACAAGGCTTTGTTGGCGCGGTTCGACCAGATGCGCAGCGCACAGGGACAGGAAACTCTGACTGAGCTGGACGGTGCAGCGCGGTATTCAGTTGCGAAACATACGCGCGGCGATAACGCCTCGGCCCTGATCTATGCTGCGACGCTGGGCGATTTCCGTGCCATTGACCGCAACAAGATCGACGTGGTTGCGGTGACGGGTAACTCGATGGGTTGGTATTCGGCCCTGGCCTGCGCGGGTGCGTTGACTGCCGAAGGTGGGTTCGAGGTCGTCAACACAATGGGCACGCTGATGCAGGACAACATGATTGGCGGGCAACTGGTTTATCCATTTCTGAACGCGGATTGGCACCCGGATCCAGCCCGCAAGGCCGAGTTGATGGCTCTGATCGACCAGATCGACGGCACGAGCGCAACGCTGACTCTGTCGATTGATCTGGGAGGAATGTTGGTGCTGGCCGGGGATGAGGCCGGGCTAGCCGCGTTCGAACAAGCCGTACCGGTGGTGCAGGAGCGTTTCCCTTTGGGCCTGGCCAATCACGCGGGCTTTCATTCGCACCTTCAAGCCCCCGTCGCCGCACAGGGTCGCGCGCGACTGGGTGTAGATCTTTTCCAACAACCCGGTCTTCCAATGATCGACGGGCGTGGCCATATCTGGTGGCCCGGAGCTTGTGACACGCACGCGCTGTGGGACTACACATTGGGTCATCAGGTCACGGAAACCTACGACTTTACCCATGCGATTGCGCAGGCCGCTCGAGAGTTCGCGCCGGATCTGTTCATCGTCACCGGCCCCGGCACCACGTTGGGCGGGGCTGTGGCGCAATCCCTAATCCTCAGCAATTGGGACGGGCTGGGTGACAAGGCCGCCTTCCAAAGCGCGCAACGCACCGCACCATTTCTGGTTTCAATGGGGATGGATGATCAAAGAGCACAAGTCACCTAGCCTTGCGCTCTCTTTTGGTTTCTGTCTTTGGCTAGCGGGACATACCGCTACAGGTTGACGAGTTTGTGCTGACCGTCAGACCCCAGAAAGCTTGTTTGGCCGGACCCAAACGCCGCCTGAAAGGCTTTGTCCGTCTTGGCCCATTCCAGCAGCGCCTTGGCCTCTTTCAGCGCGTCAGGTCCTGTTGGCGCAGCAGAGATGGCCGCCAGGATTTGTCGCAGTTTTGAGTTTTTGTCCGCGACGCTTGCCCCGACCTCAAGCACAAGGCCAACTACCGGAGGCGGGGTATATACATAGTCCGCATCGGATTGCGCCGCAATACGGGCTTGCAAGGCCGGAACGATATCGATCGTGTCATGAACATAGGTCCAACTGGTGGACAGCCCCTCGATCATCGGATTGTCGGTCCCGGCCAGCATTGTGATCGGTGTGGTTTTGTAGATCACGATCGGTTTGCCGGCCGCATAGGCAATAGAGGATTCAACCAGACTGCCCCCGTCAGGCACACGCCCATCCATGTTGAAAACCAAACACGTACACCGACCGATCAACTGATAGATATCCAGCGAATAAGTGACTTTGCGCACGATCGAGAGCGCGATTTGCCCTTCTTGCGATGAAATCTGGGGATCAAGAAGCAAAGCCATCAGCTTGCCGACTTCAAGCCCGTCTCGCTGCGGTAGATAGGTTGTGAACCCCCCAGCCTCAAGCACGGCGGCAATGTTCTGCTGCTCCCAAAGATCCCCGACGCTGAACATCGGCCCCGAGCAATAAACGATCTGTTCTGACATTTGAAAAAGCTCCACAAATAAACTTCAGGTATTAACGGCAGTAAGAACGCGGGATGCCCTTTGCGCATCCGGAGTGTCTGTTCCGGGCTCGAGTGTCTTGAGAACAGTCGCCAACCGATTTCGGGTGGTCCGATCCTCGGTTCCAAGTACGTCATCCAGCGTTAGCAAAGCCCGTAATTCCAACGAGCGGGCATTGTTGCCGCGTGCCAGGTCCACAGCTTCGGACAGGCTTTCGACCGCTGCGGTGCGGTCACCCATCGTTGCCTGCACCACACCCAACAGACGTTTCAGTTCAGCGTCCCAGAAATGCTGACCCAACATCGCCGACATCTGGCTGCCTGTTTGCAACACGCCCAGCGCAATCTCGGGGTTGCCCTGATCCGCCTGCGCGCTGGCCATAATGGCAAAGCCCAGACCCACAGCAGACTGACTGCCGCTGCCGGACAGGATGCCAAGCCCTGCTTCGATGTCTTGCAGGCGTTTGGCAGGCGGATCAATCTTTTGACCCGCGCGCAGCAGCAGGCATAACCCTTGCCAAAACGGTATCCCAAGATTAGTGCAGAACATGACTGTTTCGTCCGCGACCTCATAAGCCAACGCCTCATCCCCTCGGTAATGATGAATGAGCGCCAGATAAGAGCGTGCGGCGGCAAGGCTGAGGGCGGATTCAAGCCCTTCGGCAAGGGCAACCCCCTGACATGCCCGTCTGAGACCGGTTTGCGCCGCCCCTAACCACCAATGCGAGGCCGCAGCAGCCCCATAGGCCACAACACCCTGATCGGTACCGACACCGTAGGTCACATTTGCAAAATCTTCGGGTTGATATAGCGAGACCGCCGTTTCCGCATGGTCCAGCGCGTCTTGTACATCACCGATCTGAAACTTCGCATTTGCGAGTGAAGAATGGGCCCGAAGCAACCCAATGCGATGATTGGCAGGTTCTGACCACGACAATATCTGAAGCGCAAAGTCACAGGCTTTGCCGCAGTCGCCCTTCCCAATCCAATAGGCCGCCAACCCATTCAGTGCCGAGGACCGCTCATCATAGTCCTTTAGCGTTTCTGCTATGCTCAGCGCACGTTCCCATACCGGAACGATTTCATCTGATCCAAACCCGCGCACTCCCATCAAAGCGTTACCCAGCAATATCTGTAGCGACAGCTCAGAGACGTGGCGCTCGGGCGATTCCGGTGCGCCTTCCAACGCTTCTAGCGCGCGCCTGTACAGCGTTGCGGCGTCCTCGACCGCAGCCTGTTTTGCTGCGCTTCGACCTGCTTTTTTGAACCACTCCGCAGCTGGGTTGAACTGCTCGGACTCAAGCAAATGGTAGGCCACCACAGACGGAGCCATGCCTCCTTGCCGGCTGAACTGGGTCGTCAACTGATCTGCCGTTACTGCATGAAGCGCCTTGCGACGCTGACGCAGCAAAGTGCCATAAGCCCCATCGCGGGTCAGGGCGTGGCGGAAGAAATAGCTGTCTGGTTGACCTTCATGCCGCCGGATAAGATCAGCCTCCAGTAGCTGGTCAAGCGCCGCATCCAATCCATCGGCGTCGAGTTCCGAGACCGCTGCCAGAAGCGTCCGATCAAACACCTGCCCCAGAACAGAAGCCACCTGAGCGGTACCTTTCGCGTTGCCCGACAGACGGTCAAGCTGTTGCATGACCAGACCATCAAGTGATGTTGGTATGAGGGAATGACGCCCGGCCTCATCACGCAGCGCTTGTCGCGTCAGTTCTTCCAGAAACAACGGCACACCCTGTGCCCGATCAATCAGTTGCTGTATGTCTTCGGCGCTGAGACGCTGAGCGTCATCGATCACGCGAATGAGCTCATGCGCCTCAGTGTCTTCCAGCGTCGCCAGTTCGATAACGCGGCCAAGCAGTTTCTTTGCCACCCCGTCTTTGGCATGTCGCGAAGTGACGACGCACAGGACCTTCGCAGGCGTATCCCTCTCCAACATCAAGTTCAGCAAGTCGATCGTCGTCGCATCGCTCCAATGCAAATCTTCGCAAACCAAAACGACAGGGCGCTGATTAGACAGAAACTCGATCCAGCGCACCAAGGTTTCCAACGTCAGCTTGCGCAGACTTTCCGGGCTCTCGTTCGCCAGCTCTGAGGATTCCGGCACATGGATACCAAGAAGGTTGGCAATGACGGGAAACGCATTGTCCGGCCTATCGTCCCAAGCTGCCAAACCGTCCTGCAACCGGGACGCGGCGTCCTCAGTTTCCTGTGGATCTGCAATCCCCAGACTTTTCAAAGCCAATTCGATGAACGGATGCAGGGCCGCGCCGGTCTGCAATACATCACACCTGGCCTCAAGCCAGGTATGCGGCGTTTCATTAAGACCGGCCTGAAACCTGTCGATCAACGAACTTTTTCCCAATCCGGGCTCAGCAACGATGCTCACACTGGACCTAGAGCCATTTAGAACCGCCCCAAATTCTGAGGTTAGCGCGGACAGCTCCTCACTTCGACCCACCAGAGCATTCATTTGCCGCACCGCAGATCGCTTTGCCGCCGCGGATCGGCGCAATTGATGAAGAACTACTTTGTCTGCAATCCCCTTCAGCTGAACCGGTGGCTGGGGTCTTGAAGCGAACTTTTCTTTCAGCAAATGCAGTGCGGATTCACTGGTGAAGATCGTGCCCGGCGATGCTGCTGATTGAATACGTGCGGCGACATTCACAGTCTCACCCAATAGAATGTCACCCAGACCTTCGCTGCTTTGTCCGACGACCACTGGCCCGGCATGGATACCGACACGCGCTTGCAGCGGCGCCTTAAGCCGGGACTGACCGACTTGGCCCAACCCCTCCAGCATCTCAAAAGCCGCGCGCACGGCCCGTTCTGCGTCATTTTCCTGCGCTTGTGGGTACCCGAAATAAACAAGAAGCCCATCACCCAGATAATGCGCGATTTTTCCACCGAATTTTTCGAATGCCGCACTTCCGAACTTTTGAAACGCCAACATAAGATCGGCGAAATCTTCGGAATCCATCTTGGTGCTTAGCTCGGTAGAGCCCACAACATCGACAAAAGCAAGAACAAGCCGCCGCCTCTCACCGCTGAGTCCAGAGTCTTTATGAGTACCAGCGGAGGTCTTTGCCATAAGGTCACCTGCGCGCAAAAATGAAAAAACAGTCTAGTTAAAAGCAAGCTATTGTTCAAACAAACACGCAAAGGTGTCACTAGGTCAAGTTTTGTGATACCTCTCAGAAATAGTCAGCCCTCGTGTTCAAGACGGGCACGAGGCAACAAAACGTTATTAAAACATATATATTGGGTGGATTATGGGCGACATCAGATATGTCTGTCTTTCGGATATGCATTTCGGGGCGGATAACAGTATTTTAACCCGTCTGGACGCAACCAACGGGCAAGTAGACCCGATGCACCCAAGCGATGTTCTTATCCACCTGGCGAACTGCCTGAGGCACCTGATCAACGAAAACTCACGCGACCGACTGCCAACGCTTATTCTGAATGGCGACATTCTTGATCTGGCCTTCAGCACCGAAAATGTCGCTGCAATGGCGTTTCGGCACTTTCTTGAACTGACCATGCCGGAAGACCCGGCCGCCCGGCTTTTCGACCCCGAGATTGTGTTCATTCCCGGCAATCACGACCATCACCTGTGGGAAACCTGTCGAGAACGCCAATATGCAGAGTCTTTGAGTTCCGCCGATTGGAGCAATCCCCTGCCCCGCCCACCGCACATCACTCCGATGCGCGACCCGCAAGGGGTGCCGAGCTATTTCGTGAATGCAATCACACACAGCCTTCCCTGGCTTTCAGAAACCCGGATCAAAACCGTTTATCCAAACTTCGCCATCACGTCCGGGAACAGGCTGATCGTGGTCAGCCATGGGCACTTCATCGAAGACGCCTATCTGATGGTCAGTGAGTTCGCAGATCTTCTGTACCCAAAGACTACTCCGCCCGAGACGATGGAGGCGTGGGAAGCGCAGAACTTTGCCTGGATCGATTTCGTCTGGTCGGTTCTGGGCCGATCTGGGCACATCGGGGTCGACGAAGAAAACGTCTATAATACTGAAAACAGCCCCAAAGCGATTGGATCACTGCTGGGCAGTGCTGCCCGAAATCTAGTTCTGAAAAAGGGCGGCGCGACCGGGAAGACACTTGCCAATGGCGTCGGCGAAATGGTCAGCGCGCTGGTCACCGACTATTTTGAACGTGGGCAGACCGATACCCTACTCAGCGACGACGGAGCAGGCGTCAAACGGTTCATGCAGATCCCTGTTCAAGAGCAAATAAAATCAGAGTTCGGCCCGAGCGTTCCTTCACAAGTTTCTCTTGTATTTGGCCACACGCACAAACCTTTTGAATCGGTCATGCCGTTGGAACATTTTTTTGTGCCAAATTTCGCCGCCTACAACAGCGGCGGCTGGGTTGTCGACAGCCCCGAAGTCAAACCGCTTATCGGAGGCGCAATCGTGTTGATTGACGAGGACGCCAATCTCGCCTCGTTGCGCATGTATAACGAGGGCCACGACACATCGGACTATCGCGTCTCGGTCCAAATCGCCGAGAACCAAGACGAAGCGGATAACCCGCTATTTGCGCAACTGTCCAAATCCGTTGACTCCCAGAAATGGCCCTGGTCGGATTTCTCCAAGGCCGCAGCCGTAGCTGTAAAACAGCACAACGCGCGCTTAGCCGATTTCCTTAAAGGCAAAGACAGTACAGGACAGGGTTAATGGGCCTAAGATCAATTGAGCATCACGAAGCCGTGCAGCCCAAGGTCGAAATGACCATCTAGAAAGCACTTAAAAGTTCAGCCAAAAAAGGTACCGGGGCGGAAACGAACCACCGCCACGAGGATTTTCGATCAAGTTTCATACTTGATTTTAAGAAGTTACAAAAAACTGCGTCACGTTGTGTAGAGCTTATGGAAACTGGGTTTCAAGAGAAAGCGGTGCGCCGATCACACTTCTGCGGTGCAGCTCCGGGGCATGAGGCGGCTGATATTGACCCGTTTCAAGCCGGACAGTGATTGGTTGAGCTAGGAGTGCGGATTCTCGATAAATGGCAGATAATTTGGTAACGAACCCCGGTTGGCTTCGCGTGGGCTGGGTTGGCGCTTGATCAGGCAGACATTTGCTTTGTCCTCGACATGGATCGCGATCTACGCCGTCTCGATACCTTCCGGGGCCAGTCCACACTTATTGAGGCAAACCTTTTCAGACCTGCACACGAACTGCGTGTAGTCTGCGACCCGCTTCTCTGGCTGAACGATGCGCGCCGCTGTCCGGATGATGATGATCCCATCATCCTACTGGTCAGTCCGAGACCGAGCCAGCAGAACAACAGTATGAGCCTCGTCCACGCGCATATTGATCCTCGCTTAGCAACCAGTGTTCGCGGCGGGAGCCTGAAAAGGGAGGCTCGTCCGCCGCTGAATGTTGCCGACTTATTTTGTATTCACGATCGGTGGATTTTTGCAGCGTCCTAAACAGTAATGAACGCCAGCAGCGGCTCCGGGTTGTAGTGTCGGCGGTGGGGTTGTGGGAAACAGCATGTCAACACACGCGTCAGGGTCCACCTTAAAGTACGCAGCGATGCGCGGTGGCATTCCCGCAGTAGTGCTGGTGTACATCTTCCATGCCGGGTTGCTATTTTTGCTTTTAGCATTCGCCTCCCAGTAGTTTACAACGCGAATGTTTCGCCCATTTGCATACAACTTATAATTCAAGTTTTGATTGTCCGGCGAAGCTTTTGTCTAGCCCCCGTGTTCTGGGCCATTTCGGACTAGAGTTTCGGGGACTGGTGGG
>NZ_WQGD01000032.1:0-19758 GCF_013034475.1 Ruegeria sp. HKCCA6837 | reverse complement strand
TTCTTCGGATTTCAGCAGCAAACCTTGGGCCAAACCTGTTCCACCAATACCGGACAGTTTCGTGACTCACGTCTATGCCTCGCTCGTGCAACAAGTCTTCGACATTCCGAAGCGAGAGCGGGAAACGGATGTACAGCTTCACAGCAAGGCGGATGATCTCGGGGCTGGTTTTAAAGTACTTAAATGGCGACTGTTTAATCATGCGCGAAGGCTACGAGAGCACCTTGCCCTGCTCAAGCAAAGTTATTCTGACAAGGCCGCCAGGAACTCAAGCAGTTCCGCCGCAACTATTCTGACCCAAACCGAGGGCCAACTGGCAAGGGCACGGGCCGCTACCGCGCCCTGAAAGACGTTTGCGAGGCCTGTCCATCAAAAGCCAAATGCTGCCCTAATGCCGATGCGCGCAAAATCACCCGCGAAGAGCATGAAGACGCTCGCCAGGTCGCCCGCGAAATCGCCAAAACACGCCAATACGAGATCTCAATGAAGCTCCGAAAGAAAGTCGAGATGCTCTTTGCCCACCTCAAACGCATTCTCGGCTTGGGACGGCTCCGATTACGCGGACCATGTGGTACCAATGACGAATTCCTCCTCGCCGCCACCGCCCAGAACCTCCGCAAATTGGCCAAGATCTTTCCCGCGCCGCAGCAATCGCGAAAAGCCTGATCAGAAAGGCGTTCGTGCCGTGCTCGGGTTACCCCATTCTGCACCAGCAACACGTTGTTTTTCCAAAGAATCGGCTCGGTGCAGACGTTCGCTGCGCAGTACATCAGTGACCGCTATGCGGACATTGCAGCCAAGCCCTTTTGATCCGCATCAAGGACGTGGAACGGCGACCAGCTCAATATCTCTCCAACCTATCAAAGAGGAGAACCCGGAAATGGTTGAGAAATCTCACACCAGTGGCTTCTGGCCTTCGCTTTATGAACCTCTTCGGCAGGCGGGGACGCATGTATCCGAATGGTTGGCCCCCGCATCAGAGGCCTCAGGATCGGAAGACACTTACCGTATAAGCGTCGAACTGCCAGGGGTGGCTGAAGGAGACATCGACTTGAGTGTTCATGACGGTGTTGTAACGCTGAAGGGCGAAAAGCAGACAGAGCGCGAAGAGAAAGGTGAGACATGGTTCTTCTCTGAGAGGCAGTATGGCTCATTCAGTCGGTCTTTTCGGCTGCCGCCGGACGCGGATGCTGGCAGTGTCGACGCACACTTAAAGGATGGAGTGCTGACCATCACTATTCCTAAGGTCGCACCGAAAAAGTCGGAAGGTACCAAGGTGCAGATCCGCAGATCCTAGGGCGATACAACTTGAACGTTACACTCAATGGGACGACTGCTTCGTGAGCTAGCAGACGCTGGAAGAAAATATGGCCTTGACCACAACGCGGACAATGTTGCCGCTTTCCGTGTCAGCGCCTCTCTCCCAAAGTGCATGGGAGAATTGACAGGCTAGAATTCTATACGACGGCGAAAAGCGTGTGGCCGAAATACAATTCATGATACAGTTGAAGGCCTCCGACTGGCGCCAAACTTCAACGGAGACCCCTATGGAACGCCGAACCATACTTTTTGTTATGAATGTAAAAACCGAGGACCACGAGATCGGCAAGGTTGCGGAAATGGCCGCAAGAGAGGACCATCATTTGCTTTGTCTTATGCTTGATATGGCCCCTGCCTTGCCTGCATATTCCTACTCGGTTCCGCCATATGGCGGGCTGAATATTCCGGACGATTGGAAGGAGACCCTAGCCTCCACGCAAGCTAATCTCAAATTCAGGTGTGATATCATTGAACAGCTGCTCGCACAGAGAAATGCGTCGGGGGAGGTTGAGGCTGTCCTTACTGCAAGCATGGATACCAAACATGTCGTTGCGCGTTTTGCCCGTGTCAGCGATGAGGCGATCTTTTCTCAAAGTCTGCGGGAGACCCGCGATCTGATGACCGAAGCGGCATCCGGCGTTTTGTTCCACTCACCGATCGGATTTCGGATCAATGCCAACCTAGCACGAAATTCCGAATGCATATTTGTCGCCTGGGACAGCAGCGAGGCCGCGTCTGCAGCAGTTCACGCCGCCCTACCGCATCTGCTGGACGCGCGCGAGGTGATTATAGGATGTATCGACCCTGTGACCACGGTTAACCGTGACGGGCAGGATCCCGGAACCGATGTGGCCGCATGGCTCAGCCATCATGGATGCTTGGTAACCTTGTCACAGTATCCCAGCGGTGGACGCTCCGTCGCCGATGTTATTCAGGACCGCGCGGCGGAATCCGGCTCAGATCTGATCGTGATGGGAGCATACGGTCAGGCCCGGATGATCCAGACTGTTTTGGGCGGAACGACCCGGTCGATGGTCGAACAAACCAAGTTACCGGTCTTCCTCGCCCACTGAGAAACCCCCAGCGGGATCCGCTTTTTTGAACGAGCACTCTGCGGACAAACCTGCTGGTTAACGGCCAGACGAATGATCTCGTGGTTGGTTTTGTAGTACTTTAATGGCGATCTTTTATTCATAAGCTGAGGCTACGAAAAGGTCCATAGCTAGGAAGGCTAGATCATAAAGAACGTCAACTGTCGCCAGTTGGTCATTGAAATCGATGCAGTCGAAGAGTCTGGGGCGCCCGCCGTAAAGGAAAATGTTTCGAAGATGAAGGTCACCATGGCACAGTCTAACGCAATCACGCGCGGCGCGTTTGTCGAGGATAGGGGTGCCAACTCCACTTGTTTTCGTTGACTTCGGAAACGGCTATTGGAACGGGCAGCAAAAAGCGAAAAACAGCTTAAGCACTTAACAACCCAATCTTAGCATTCGAAACCCGTCCAACTCCTTGATGTGGGTCAGATGACCAAGGATTGGATTCGTTTGAAAGTTCACACCGTTTTCGTATTTGTCACCCGCTGGCATACAAAAAGACCCTGCATTGCGCGTGCGCCAATGGTGGTTAGGCGCAACAAGAAATATGTATTCAGCGGTAAAGATCTGAGAGTGCTTTCTCATACCTTGCTAGAACTCTAGCTCGCTTAGGCTTTAGTGTCGGCGTGATTAGACCATTTTCTAGACCCCAGGGTTCAGTCTCGATGACAATGTCGCGGATGCGGGCAAAGGGCGGGATATCTTCCAATCTATTTGTTAGATGTTCAACCAGATTCCGTCGAACTTCTTCGGACATTGGGTTAGCTAAGGAAACATCCGTCTTTTCGCACCAAGCTTGGAATTTCGGCGCATTTACAACGACAACCGCCGAGCACCATGGCTTGCTATCACCCAACACACAGACCTGTTCGATCAGAGGATCGGCAACCAGAGCTGCTTCTATAGGCGTTGGATTGACGTTTTCCCCGGTCGATAGCACGAGGATGTCCTTTATTCTTCCCCTTATATAAACACGCTCATCGATTATCTCGGCCGCATCGCCTGTACGAAGCCAATGATCTTGATCGAAGGCATCGTTTGTCGCGTCTGGGTTATTCCAGTAGCCGATCATAGCGCTCGGTGAGTGGATCAACAGTTCTTGCCGATCACCTATTTTTAGTTCGCTGCCTGGAAGCGTGAAGCCGACGCTGTCACAGCGACGATCATCAATTGTCGACCCTGTTACTGCAGGTCCAGCCTCTGTGAGTCCATACCCCTGAAGCAGCGGGATTTCCATTGCTGCGAAAAACCGAGACGTATCTGCGGACAAAGGCGCACCACCGCAAACCAGCATTCTAATTTGCCCCCCGAAAACTTCGTGCACACGCCTGCTGACACGTCTACCGATCAGGGTCTAATAAAGGTTAGCCACAATAGAAGGAGGCGGCAGTTTATTTTCAACAACTTGCCGACGGCGCCAGCCGATTGCCTCTGTCCAAGCTAACAGCCTGCTGGCTATTACCGAACCTTCTGCTTCCGAAATCACTTTGTCATGGACTCTCTCGAAGAGTCTTGGCACCGCAAGCATGACGGTCGGATGCAGAGCCCGCATGTCTTCAGCCAAGTCTTGAATGGAGCGCGCGAAAGCCACCGGGCTGTTCGCAAGCATGGGACAGATATAGCCCAGGGTTCTCTCGAATGCGTGGGCCAAAGGAAGGACGGACAGGAATAAGTCCTTTTCGGAAATTGGATTGATTTCGCCCACAGTCGCCGCGTTCCAGAGGAGCGCTTTGTGAGTTAGCATCACACCCTTAGGAGGCCCCGTAGTGCCGGAGGTGTATATAAGTGTCGCCAAATCATCTGGCGAACCAAATTCACCTCGATCTTCTTTGTAACTTCCGATCTCTATGTCGGGGCAATCCATCGCTCGACCTTTGTTCGGCCCTTCCCCACTGACCAGCCAAACTTGTTTCAATACGGTCAAGGACTTACGTTCAGACCCCAAATCTTCCCATCTATCGATACTGTCGGTCACACATAAAACTGCACCGCTGTCGCGCAAAACGTGGCAAATATTGGCAACACTATCCCGCGTGTAGACCGGAATAGTTACCAACCCCTCGCACATGGCCGCCAGATCAGTGACTATCCAATCGACACAGTTCGGTAAGAAAATCCCGATCCGATCCCCGGCGCGCAAATCAGCTTGCGCGAAGGCAGCGCGGCGTTTGACAACCCGCTCATTCACCATGCGCCAAGTCAGTGTCTGCCAGGCACCGTTTACGAATTGAATATAGGCGGGGCTATCAGGCGTATCGTTGACCCTTGCTTCGAATGCTTCGGGAATCGTCTGGCACAGCGCTACATCCACCCCGCTGGTTGGCGATTTCTCAAGCATGTTTAATTTTCCGAGATCGCGTTCAAAACCTCCATGATTCAAATCAATTTCATTCAACGTTTGGCGGGTTAACCTGTCGGAGTGCGCCTTGAACGGCTCGACAATTCGAAGCTTGGAAAGAAAGGTTCGACTTATGGCAGGAACTACTTCTTCACCAGCTACACGAATAATGTCCTTGACGAAACTCGTGCAAAACTCAGGGCTGTACCCAAACAACCCTATCGTAAACAGCGCGACGACCGAGCCTGTGATATGGGTCGACGGTCGAGATCATCTGCTATTTTGCTCCAACAACCTACTAGGCCTTTCCAACCACCCAGACGTCAAAGCAGCGGCCCAAAAAGCACTGGAGCGCTACGGGCTTGGTTCCGGCGGATCACGACAGATGGCAGCGAACATCGATGTTCACAGAGCGCTCGAGCAGCGTATCGCCGAATTCGTTGGCCAAGAAGACGCGATCTGTTTTGCGGCAGGGTACATGGCTAACGTCGGGGTGATCCCTGCGCTTATGAAAGTAGACTTTCTTCAGTCTTTGGCCGAAACCCATCTTGGCCATCCCAGCCAAGACAAGCTTGGAGAAAATGACGCCGTTGGTTGGGAGGTGTTTAGTGAAGAACTGAACCACGCAAGCGTCGTAGACGGCGTCCGCCTTGCTAAGGCGAAGATCAGCAGGTTCCCGCACAAGAATATGAAATACCTCGCTAAGGCAATTGGCGAATCAAAAATGCCTTCCAAGCTTATGGTAAGTGATGGCGTTTTCAGCATGGATGGAGACATAGCTCCAATCCCGGCGATGGCCGATTTGGCTCGCGAGCACAATGCCATGCTGATGATCGATGATGCACACGGGGTCGGTATGCTCGGGGCCAATGGACGGGGGAGCCTCGAACACCACGGGGTCGCCACAACCGACGTGGACTTGCAAATGGGGACATTTACAAAGGCTTTTGGAGGCGTCGGTGGATATGTTTCCGGGGATCAGGAAGTAATCGACTTTTTGCGTATTTCTGCACGGACCTACATCTTCTCCGCACCATTGCCGCCAGCTATCGCAGCCGGGGTAACCGAAGCTATCGACATTGCTGAACGCGAGCCCTGGAGACGCGAAAAAGCGCTTGAGAATGCATTTTATTTCAGACGTGAAGTGGAATCCCGTGGGTATGAAACTCTTGGCAGCGAAGCACACATTGTCCCAACCTTGATTGGCGACGAAATAAAAGCGGCCGAGGTTACCCGCCTGCTTAGACATCGCGGCATCGTCGCACCACATGCTCGTTACCCCGCTGTTGCGCTCGGCCAGGCTCGCATCAGGTTTGTAATGACCTGTCAACACGAACGCGAGCAGATAGACTTCCTGCTGGGTTGTCTTGCCGAAATGCGTGAGACCCTGAACCTTTAGGAGCGCGTGACGTTGGAACCGCTAGACAACAGAACGGCGCTCATTACAGGAGCATCTTCGGGGATTGGGCGGGCATTTGCGGAAGAATACGCATCTCAAGGCGTCAATTTACTCATCGTCGCACGTCGGAATGATCCCTTACAAATGTTGGCGTCACAACTGCGATCAAAATACGGAATAGACGTCAAAGTTTGGGTTGGAGACCTTGCCATCCCTGATACGCCTCAAAGTTTGTTCGATTATCTGACTAAGCAAAACATCCAAGTGGACATCCTTGTGAATAATGCCGGGTTCGGGGTTCCTGGAAATCTGTGTGAGGTGGAATGGGACAGGCATCGAGAAACCATCGAAGTCATGGGCGCGGCCCCAGTCCAACTATGCTACCTTATTGCTCCCGCAATGCAGGAAAAAAGGTCAGGGCGGATCATAAACGTATCCTCGCTGGCGGCATTTGTTCCACCTCACGCAGGGGGAACACTGTACTACCCATTGAAATCGTACCTTGCTCAGTTCTCAATCGCATTTCGGGCGGAAATGAAACCAAGCGGCGTGCACGTTACCGCTTTGTGCCCCGGCTTTACACGCACAGGGTTTCAGGCCGCAGCAGGTGGAACCGTAGAATCTGTCACGATCCCAAAGTGGATGTGGAGCGAGCCGAATGATGTTGCGGCTACCGCGATACGCGCCGCAGAAAAAAACCAACCGATCTGTATCCCGGGTTTGTTCAATAAGGCTGTGGCATTGTTCTTCAAGATCGTCCCCGGTTCGCTGGGACGCAAGATAGTTGGCGAGTGACCGATCAGAAGACGTCACTAGCACTCACCATTACAGGACCGTTTCGCAACTTCGCGATCATATCCTCGCCCATTCCGACGACGTCGATCCTCAATTTAGCTGAGCCTGACATGGCATGAGATAAGAGGCCCATTTTTCCACATTCTCGAATGCGACGTAAAACGCTGCTTCGTTCATCAAGCATTATCAGGCCAATCTTGGCTTGGTAATGATGCAAGCAGGCTTCCAATAGCTTAAAGAACACCGCTTCCTGTCCCTCTTTCACGACCAGATTTCCAAATCTGACGACCCTAAGATCCTGCAAACTCAAAACGCCATTTAGCCCAGGCAAATATGGGAGAACCCTAAGAAAAAAGGCCCCTTGGATTCCGGGCATCGAGACGATCGACCACCTCAACAGTTCTGCCTGAGCGAGCGCTATTATTGCCTCTCCTTCTCTTACAGCAAAACACTCATCCGATTTGAATGAAGAGCGGAAGTCGGTCAATTCGTGGTCTTGATAAGTCTGCTCCAACTCGGCCAAAACCTGTTCCGCTTCCTCGGGATGGACCATGCCCACTTTTGGATCCTTGCGCGGAAAAAACCGCGAAAAAAGAGCCAGAGGTATGTTGGCCTCAACCGTATGACCAATCTGATCCGATAGGTGGAGCGAGTATTCAGTCGTTTCTTCGACATAGGCAAATCCAAACCCCGGTGACCCGACGGTCGAGGTGCAATAATTCCGAACATGCTCAATCAACTGCCCTGCAAGTCCCTCGTGCTGTCTATCAGGCCTAGTCGAGGCCATTACAAAGTGGAAACCATGGCACCTTTTCCCCGCCAACAATTTCAGACACTTATCCAGAACAAAAACGCAAAGCTCTTGCCCGGCATCAGACAAAACGAAAAAACTTGGGTCACGCAAACGAGCCAACTTATTAGGGACATCAATAATGCGGTATTTCGTGGATCGACTCCCCCAGACTGTATGTCCTAGCAATTCAACGGTTGCCGCCGAAGGTTCATCCGATCGCGTGATCAGTCTGAGTAAGCTGGGGTCTTGCCAAATCACCTCAACCGTCATGAGTTTGACCTTCGTTTGACTCGCTCAAAATCGCCTTGCGCATGTCATCGAACAAACTGGCATCGGTTACGATCCTGGGAACCTTGTACTGACCGCCCAAGCCACGACGAGATTTCATCCATCTGAGGAACCCTCCCGCGGAAACGAAACTCACTTCTGGTGTTGAAAGAGCGAGACCTCTTGCACGTAACTCGGAATAATCTTCATTTTGGCTGCACAAGACTTTGTCAACTGTTGCAGCGAACGTTTCCGCAGCATTCGAATGAGGTTCTCCCTTTACTTCGACGAGATAGAGATGGTGATTGCGCTGATCTTCGCAAACTGCACCCACGCTATAGTCGACAACGGAGAGCCCTGTGTTCGATGCAGCCACAGCTACTGCCTCCGCGATTTCCGCTTCAATCAGATGTTCACCGAAGACAGACAGCCCGTTTTCCACTCGCCCGACCACCAACAAGCGCGGTGGCGACAGATCCAAAAAGCGCACAATATCCCCTACAATATACGACCACAGTCCGGCGGCCGTTGAAATTGCCAAGGCGTAATCAACTCCGGTTTCAATGTTTCCAACCCAGTACCGTTCGGGATTTTTGGAATGGAGCTGTTCCGCCGGAATAAACTCAAAAAACACATGACCATTCAGGTGCAGGCGCATACCCTCCCCGTCGCCTCGGTCGGCGTAGGCAAATACGCCCTCGCTGGCAGAGTACATCTCTCGCGTTTCTGCGTGGCCTCCCTGCATCAGCGCCACAAACCGCTGCCGGTACGGAGCGAAATTTACGCCACCGTGAACGATAAGCTCTAGGTTTGGATACCAATCGACTAGTTTTACTCCCGAAGTGTCCCGATCTTTTGCGAGTTCGTCCAAAAAGATAAGCAACCAGTTTGGTGACCCCCCCAAAAAACGCACATCTCTCTGCAAAGATAGGGGTGCCAGACGGCGGATCTTTTCCTCCCAATCTGCGATCCCGGCAATATCGGGGGTTGGCAACACTCGACCCTCAAACCAGTTTGGCATTGCACCTGCAGTGATGGCACTGACGGACCCCACATCCACCTCTGGAGTGGCGTGCTGCAAGTCAGTTGGGCCGGTCAAACCAAGTACAGAGCCCCCCAGCACCCTGCTGCCCGGTCGATTAACAAAGTGGTGACACAAAAGATCTAGAAATCCGCGCGCCGCAGAACGCCGCATCTCGGTCGAATATGGAATGTATTTAGAGCGACCCGTTGTTGTCCCGGAGGTCATTGCAAAATGCGGAATTCGCCCCGGCCAAGTTTGGTCGATGAGATCGGGGTATCTTGCCTGCCACCACTCCTGCCAGAACTCGGCGTATTGGCGGATAGGCACTCGCTGCTGGTAGTCTCTGAGTTTGGAGATTTGGTCAAAGCCATGGGCTTGTCCGAACTTCGTTTTAGACGCGCGGCGAACAAGCCTAGTCAACAGCGTCGATTGAACAACAGAGGGGTTCTGTCGATTCAAACTCCAAACCCTAGCCTTCGCGTACCGACCAGCCAATGGGCTGAAGTCGATCATGCGACTGGAACGGCTAATTGCTCGTGTCGGTTGAGGTTTGTTCATCGCCTAGGCTGCCCAGTTCACAAGGTTAATTTGCGAAAACGATTACTTCTCCAGAGTTTCACACTTGCCATTGACTGTCGGCTAGACTCTCCGTTGTAAAATTCGCATAGCGCGGTAACTTGTACAGCAAAATGTCCGTTTTCCACGAATACGTTGGTCTCGGCCTGCGCTACCGCTGACAGATTTCGGCATATTCTATCGAAATCTTTTTGGCCTCCCAACTTGAGAACCGTAGCTGTTCAAGTGGCGCGCCACATTGATTTGGCTCAAGCACCGTTGGCCTGACTTTGCTGTCTGCACTGAACCAAAGAAGTTGAACACTTGCCGCGTGGCCAGCGAACACAGTGGTTGATAATCTTGGTATCAGTTATGCGGAACCGCTGGTATTTTGGTCACCGAACTCCGAGTTTGCTGCGGCTGCTCAATTGTACGTTCTGGATCCAGGCAGGCCTGAATTTCCGAGAAGTCCAGAGTTTCATTTTTTTCAAGCGCTGCAATCAACGTCTCAACCTCGGGCTTGTGCTCTTCGAGAGTGGAAATTGCTCTGGCTTCGGCGTCAATGAGCATTTTCATAACCGCCCGGTCTACTTGTGCTGCCGTTGTATCAGCTATGTTCGTCGGCTGCGCGATTGTACGTCCCAGAAATGGGTGGTCGTCGCCTTGTCGCAGGTCGATTGGGCCGAGTTCTTCGGTCATCCCCCACCTTGTCACCATACGTCTGGCGGTTTCGGTAGCCCTTCGGATGTCGTCGTCAGCGCCGGAACTGACCGTTCCCAGGAACAGTTGCTCTGCCGCTCGCCCCGCAAGCAACGCAACAATCTGATCTCTGAGAAACGTTTCACTAAGGGTATGACGCTCTGCTTCCGGCAATGAGTGTGTCCCCCCAAGTGCCTGACCTCGCGGAATAATCGTCACTTTGTACAAGGGGTCAGCTTCTGGCGAGAAATAGCAAACGGCGGTGTGGCCAGCCTCGTGCACGGCAAGACGGTGCCTTTCTTCGGGTCGTATCGCAAGAGTGCGGACAGTCCCCATCATCACTTTGTCACGCGCTTCATCAAGGTCGTTGCGAGAAATCAGATCAGCTCTTCGCCGCGCTGCTCCGATTGCGGCCTCATTAAGCAAGTTTTTCAGGTCAGCTCCCGAGAACCCCGGCGTTCCTGCTGCGATCCAACCCAGGTCGCCAGTATCTTCAAGCGGCAATTTTCTTGCATGTATGTCAAGAATAGCCCGCCGGGCATCTTTCTCAGGCAAGTTCAGTGTTACATGACGGTCGAAACGGCCAGGCCGGAGTAAGGCTGGGTCCAGCACATCTGGCCGATTGGTCGCCGCCAGCACAACAACAGATTCTCGGCCACTAAATCCATCAAGCTCGGCAAGTATCTGGTTCAGTGTCTGCTCCCGTTCATCATGACCACCGCCAAGCCCTGTTCCACGAGTACGTCCGACGCTGTCCAACTCATCGATAAAAATAATGGAGGGAGCAGCCTTACCCGCCTCTTCAAAGAGTTTACGCACCCTTCCTGCGCCAACGCCGACGAAAATCTCAATAAACTCTGAACCAGATGTCGAAAAGAATGGTACGTCGGCCTCGCCGGCAAGGGCTTTGGCCAGAAGCGTTTTGCCCGTCCCCGGGGGGCCAACAAGCAAAACCCCATGTGGGACCTCAGCGCCGACACGGGCAAAACGCTCTGGGTCGCGTAAAAACTCTACTAACTCTATTACTTCGCGCTTGGCCTGATCCTGCCCCGCGACATCTTCGAAGGTTACCTTTCTTCCAGCTTCGTTTGGTTTTGAGAAACGACCGCTGAGTAGACCACCAGAAATACCTCCCGGACCGCCGGCTATCCCGCCCGTCATTCGTCTTTGAAACCAGAAATACAGGGCTAGGATAAATATCCACGGAATAAGATAAACGAAGACCGAGGTTCCAGATGGCTCAATCGCAGTAACATCAACACCGTTATCTTCCAGCAGCGCCAACAAATCCGCGTCGCTCTGGCTTGGAACAACGGCCCGGAAAGCTTGCTCACCATCCCCGTCTGCAGAGGTAGCGCGAACCGTTATGCTGTGATCACTTAATTCTGCCGAACGAACCCGTCCCGCACGAATGATCTCTTTCACGCCGCTATATGAAATCGTCGTAGCGGTCAGATCGGTAGGCGGCGCAAAGAAACTTGCGACAATTAAAGTTCCCATCGTGGCAACAAGCGCAACATAATAAATCCACTCTGGCCATTTTGGCCCATTGCCGGGATCTTTCGGTGGCTCTTGTGGCATAAGCGAAATCTTTCAAACAGACTGGTACTTGCGTCCGCAGACAGCACAACCTCAGACCCTCAACCAACCACACAGACTATGCATCCTTGATCAAGGCCCAATCAAATAATAGTCGACTTTGCATTATCTTAGCAAAAACCAATTGCAGATTTAGCTGAAGTTACATGCGTTTGAACAAACCGCTTTTCACAGCAAACCTCCAGGCTTCAACACCACTCGAACCTCGGTCAAAAGGGTGGCAACGGCGGAAATCGCAAGTTTCGAGTTCACTGAGTCTATTGACCTGCATCAATGCATCTTCCTCTGATACCCGTCAGTCTTGGCCGTTCAAAACGGAGGGGAAGCCATGATTTCGAATATCTTGGTCGCAACTGACGGCTCTGAAACAGCTGATCGTGCCGTTGAATTCGCTACAAACCTAGCGCTCAGACTGGATGTGCCAATGACTATCGGCCATGTTCTTCAACATGGCGCTCGCATTGAAGAATTAGGCCGCATGACAGAGGTCGAGCACTTGGTTCAGCAAGTCAAAAGCGATGTGAAGCTTCATTTGGGCGACATTCCATCCAATATTTACGCGGTATTTTCGGGCCCCCTGTCACGCGCAGACAGAGAGCGTATCATCACAGTGATTGGCGGGAAAATCGTTGATGGAGCGGCGCGACGCGCGAAGGATGCAGGCGCGAAGAGCGTTTCGACACCGGTAAACAATGGGGATTACGATGAAGGCATCCTAAAAATGGCCAGTGAAATCGGTGCAAACACAATAGTTATGGGCCACCGCGGCTTGGGCCGGGTTCAACGGATCTTTCAAGGCAGCGTTTCGCAAAAAGTCAATCAGCGTGCAGACTGCACGGTGATTACCGTACGCTAAAATAAAGCAAACGGACCGGATACTATTCTGTGGTACCGACGCATTCAGAATTTCTGCAATGCGCTGCGTCAATGTCGGCAACAAAGGAGATCCAGAGGAAAAAACTATGCGAGCAATGGTTTTTGGCAATGCCGTCTCAAAACTGGAACTCAGAAATGTTCCGACCCCGAAACCCGCCGCCAACCAGGTGCTTATCAAAGTTCTGGCATGTGGCGTGTGTCGAACCGACTTGCACGTTATTGACGGCGATCTTTCTGAACCAAAGCTCCCGCTTATCCCTGGGCACGAGATCGTTGGCTGCATCGAAAGATTGGGGACCAATGTCGAAGGGTACCAAGAAGGGCAGCGCGTTGGTGTGCCCTGGCTCGGGCGTACGTGTGGGAATTGCTTTTATTGCCTCGAAGGACGGGAAAATCTGTGCGATCACCCCGGGTTTACTGGCTATACGATCAATGGAGGATACGCCGAGTACTGTGTCGCTGATTCCAAGTTTGTTTTCTCATTGTCCGAAAAAGCTGACCCCGTTTCCCTGGCACCTCTTTTATGTGCGGGCTTAATCGGCTACCGAAGTTTAAAACTCGCAGGCAAGGTCCACACACTGGGCATCTATGGTTTCGGCGCCGCCGCACACATTCTTTGCCAGATTGCGAAACATCAGGGTATTGAAGTTTTCGCCTTTACTCGAGATAGCGACATAGCCGCGCAAAATTTTGCGCGAAACCTTGGCGCAAGTTGGGCAGGAGGCTCTTCGGAGACGTCACCATCACCATTGGATGCCGCAATAGTTTTCGCTCCAGTCGGAGCTTTGGTGCCTGCTTCGTTAAAGTCTGTGCGCAAAGGAGGCCGTGTTATTTGTGGGGGAATCCACATGAGCGATATTCCAAGTTTCCCGTACGCCGATCTTTGGGAAGAGCGATCAATAGCCTCCGTCGCAAACCTTACGCGTCAGGATGGTAGAGAATTTTTTACTCTTGCTGAAGCTGCAAGTGTTCGGACGGAAGTAATTCCTTATCCTCTTGAGAAAGCAAACGACGCGCTTGATCACCTTCGGGAAGGCAAGCTGCAAGGAGCAGCGGTGCTTGTACCTTAGACGTTCTGCCTGCATTTGTGCGACGTGAAAAGCCTGAATTCCGGAACAGGCGAAGCAGTCAGCGAGAACTGCCGTGCAATGCTCATTTCCTGATCCCATTTTCTCCGGATTTCTAACGCAAACATCGTTCCACAACGGTTCTACCGGAAGCGGACAGTTTCACTGCAAAGTTCGCTGCCAAGCTCTTGAAGAAAGACCTCGACGTTTAGAAGCGATATCGGGAACCAAACGTACGGCATCACGGTGAGACAAGTGATCTGGGGGATAATATTGAAGCCGTTGAAAGGAAATCGCTTATTCATGCGCTAAACCTGCGAAAGCCCCGTGCCCGCACTTAATAGCATTTTTCAAAATGTCCCTCAACCTTTGGCGGGCCCACCTAAGCCGTCTACCTCCCAGTAGTGAAACTTTAGAACGAAGTAGATATAGGCAGACAAACCAGCCGCAACGAAGCACCAGATTGACGTGAAGGCATGAGAAGCAAAGAAGAACCCCAAAGCAACGGAAACGACAATTAGATACCCGAAACCTCGTAAGCCTTTATCGCTCGATCCCACAAGCGGAACGCAGATCACCAAAGCGTAAAAAACACGTGCAAAGTTCCTCGTAATCTCGGACGGGAACGTTTCAATGTTTTCATATTGAATTGAGTGTTGAGCAAGGCCAATATCTAGATTTGCTGGTGACAACAACACTGGCAAGTAAAGCAACAAGCCAAGGCAAAAACCAATTCCGCAAATCCCTTGGAATATGAGCCTGCGACGCCGGTCACTTTCAATCGAAGCCGCGGACAGCGGAACCCAAAACGGCCAAAATAAATAGGCAAAGAAGAGAAACGTCAACGCAGCTGCCGAAGAAGGGTTCGCCGACGGGTCGTCAATGGACACCCACAAGAAGCCTTCGGACAATTGCTGAATCCCAAAGAAAAGTGGAAAGCTGGCTAGCGGAAGAAATCGTTCGCCCATTTGCAACGCCAAACGTATCGTAAGACCACTGCAGGCAATGATCGCTGCACCGGCTACAAAACTGGCTTGTGATGAGAAACACATGCTTAAACCACCTCCACCGTTTTACATAGCTGAAGTCGTTGAAGCAAAGAACACTTTTCATTTCGAAGTACTGCGTTGTGCCGCCTAAAGGGCGCATTGTGAGTTGTCTGGCCAACCATTTAGGAACCGGTGCTGCCAGGTAAATTCGGACCAATCAAATCGGACCAACCAGCGGAATGTTGGTTGTTCAGCGTTGACGATCTCAGCGACCGGGTCTGCGAAGAAGTCGGTTAAAAAGTTAAGTGTCTTTTTGTTTTCTTCCCACGTATCAAGGAATGCCGATACTCGTATTTCAAGCTGATTGAGTAGCGTTAGTGCATTCGACTACGTATGCGGTTGGCTGGGCGTCGCTTTTCGCTTGATACCTTTGCAAAGCTCACAAACCCATTCAGCGGTTCCATCAATCGCTCGACTTGAACTCTTTAGGTCGTGGTAGGAAACGATCCGCTGTTCGCGGCAAAAAGGACAAGTTGCAATCGCATGAAAATCGGGAACATGGACGGCTTTCGGCGGGGCGGGATTGCAAACCATAGAGTTCTCCAATTGGGAGGATACCGCGCGTGCTGAACATAGGTTAGCGGCCTATTTTGACACTTTGTCGGGCTATATCATCACCAATTCTAACATAAGTCGCTACGCTGTGCGATTTTCGTTTCGGAAGGCACGCCTTGAGTGCGGTTTAGTAATTTCACAGATTTAGTTAATCGTCTGCCTTGCAGAGGATGCGGTCATTGGGCTTCGCACGTTTGAGCTATTTCGGGCCGTCTAGTGTGCTACAGCGCCAGCATCAGTTCGTGAAAAGTTCCATTACTCCGATATTTTTCGCCCGTGCCGTCAACTTTTTTGAGAACTTCTTACGGCTGACTGTGTCGAGTTCGTTCCAGAAATCTCGGCTGACACGGATGCTTCCAAGCTTACTATGGCCGTCCAGTATGTCTTCGGAATGGATCTGTTCAAGCCGCGCTGCTTTGTTAACCTCTGTCCCAATCTTCGTGAACTGATGTCGTGTTGCAGAACCGAAATCTCCACTCACGACCAGCCCGATATGTAGGCCAATTCTGAGGGCCAAAGGCTCGTTTCCTATTCTAATCTCATTAACGTTCTTTACCGATTGCTCAGCGGCACGAACAGCGTCCGAACAGATTGACGAGGCGTCTTCGACTTTGCCCTTCATCACCCAAAACGCCATCAACCCGTCACCGATGAACTTATCTATGTGTCCGCCTCGATCGAGGACGGGGGACGTTTGTGCGTTGAAAAAGCGCTGAACGATGTCGGCGACGCGCTCCGGAGGCGTATTAAATGTGAACTTGCTGAATCCGACCACGTCGGAAAACCAAATTATAGCCCGCTCGATGAGGTATTCGGCTTGTTGTTCGCTCCCGGACTGCATTCGGCGACTTAAGGCGTACTGGTTTGTGCAAGCGTGTAGAATGCGCGTGTCGTCAGCCAAGTGGCGGCTAAGAGACGCAGTCTTCCTAGTCGTGCTTCGAAGTTTGATCGAGATAATTTTTGCGATGTTTCTCCAAATGATACCCGCTTCTGGGTGTGTCTCTATATTGGTCCGATCAATAACTAAAACATCGACAATACTCTCGTTTGCGACAAGGTCGTAGACACGTTGATACCCGTTGCCGGCCAAGTGTTGTTCTCCGATCACTTCGTTTCGCCGCCGAACGAAAAGAGTTTGTCCATTTAATTTAATGGCGACAGATCCATTAACGATAATCCAGAGACACTCTGCCGGATCGCCGGCACTGCAGATAGATTCACCTTTGGTGTACCTGTATCTACGTGGTTCGAGCGGCGTGGTGTCTTCGACATCGTCAATGAGTCCGGATAGCGCAAGTGCTTCCTCGCACTCTGGACCCAGCTTCTCAATTGGTGTGATCGACGCATTTTCCGCCATTCGAGCCTCCGCATCCACATCCACGTCTCCTGCTCGCAGTATCACCATAGCACGAAACCCCAAATCGAAAGTGTTGCTTGGGAAGATTGAAGGAATGCGATCTGCTCTCGGGTGGCTTGCCCGCAGTGTTCTCAAATTCCGCTCTGGGCTCGGAGTGGCCGCTCGCGGCACTAGGCCTGAATGACGGCTCTGCGGACGAAGCAGATGTTGGCGACTGTGCAGTGTTCTCGGACTGTTGGATCGGCTGTTCGCCGAACCGACTGCTCTCTTGCGACACTTCTGTTTTGAGCAAGATCAAAGCTAACGTCGCAGTTTCTAGTAGAATCTCCTTGCATTCTGATCGTGGAAAAGGAGGAGGTCCAGAAGATGCTTGAGGACAAAAAGTCACCGCAACTGTTCACTGGAACAAACCCGCTGACTGACAGTTTTCGGCGGGAGATGGAAACAATGATGTCGCGTTTCTTTGGAGGCGCTTCACCATTCGCGCCACTTGAGACGGCTGCACAACGGACTGGTTTCCCGTCGCTTGATATGACCGGCGCGGTTTCACCTGCCATAGACATCACCGAGGCAGATACGGCTATCGAATTGACAGCCGAGTTGCCTGGACTGTCAGAAGATGACGTCGAACTCGAACTCAAAGATGGAAGACTGACGATCCGCGGTCAGAAAAACGTCACACACGATGACAAGGGCGATCTGCGCATTAGCGAGCGGAGCTACGGCAGCTTTGCGCGAACGATGACGTTGCCTGACACGGTAGACATCGAAAACATCAGCGCAGAGTTTGACAAAGGCGTTTTGCACATCACGATGCCCAAAACCGAGCCAAAAGAACCAAGCCGGAAAATCAAGGTATCTTCGAAATAGCCGCCCAGCCAGTCCCAAGCGGCTTCAAGCGCAAAGCCGGATTTCGTGAACACTCAGAACGAAGCGCGGCTGGGGGCAGCGCCCCTGGTCATGTTGTCTGGTCGTCCATTTTAGCATCTGGCGCGTTTGTCATAACAGACGATATACCTTTGTCCCGAGCAGCTTCGCTGCTGTAGGTTTCGCTTGTACCGATCACTTGTCCGTTCGACGCTTTCAAATTGAACATTGGTTGCCCGGAAGATGCGGTCTTGCGTTCAAATCTGCCGTCCATCGCAGCATTTTTTCGAACTGACTCGATCCCGTTTTCCGCGCTGGCTTTTTGTTTGTAGCCCTCGCTGGCAAGGATAATCTCACCGTTTCCGGCCTTCAGCCGAAACCGGTACTCCCCGGCTTTGTCTTTGTAGAGTTCGAACTTGCCCGCCATAAGAAATTAACTCCCAACCAGTGTGTTCACATGCGAACAATGAGGTTAATTTTGGCGTTTTGGCAAGAAACTCCGGTAATTGCCGCCAAACAACTCTACGCGGCACATCGCACCAAAGCGCTTGGGAGTCGGAGACCCTCAGCGTCATGCTGGGAGCGGCCATTAGGTGGCTAAACGTGAACGACTGCTGTGCCGGACAAAACCGCCATTGCTTAGCGAGTGAATGGTTCCGAACTACGACTGCCTTCGCCTAAGAATATTCGACTGAAATCACCTGTTACGAGCTCTGCTCAATGTGACGGGCGTCATTCCCAGGTATGAAGCAATGTGGAAATGGGCAAACAGCGCTTCATACCCCGGGTGTACCTTTCGAAACCACTCTAAACGTTGCCGCGCGCTCAATGCTGCAAGGCACCACTCGCGTCCGACTTTGCGGGTCAACTCCTCGCGCATTAAGTTGTTACCCCATTCGCGTATGCTTTCGAAATTCACCATTAGGTCCATCAACTGCGCAGCTGGCATTGTCGCAGCAACGGCGTCATCCAAAATCTCAATATCCACCAACGAACATCCAACTGACGTTCTGGCCATGTTGGGCGTTATCACCATTGGAGCGGCGTACAGGTTCAGGGTTACCTCCGTACCCTCGGCATCGGTGACTACGCTTCGCGCACGTCCACTTAGTAGGAAATACTCATTCTCGTCTCGCTCACCTTGGCTCGACATGTAAGTTCCGATTGGCCAGTTACGAAATTCGAATGCATTTACCAGTGTCTCCCGATCTTTGTCCGGGAGTTCCATCATGAATTCTTCGATGGTTTTCAGATGAATTTCCACTCCATGCGCCCCTAACTCACGTTATCAAATGATAATGCTTGAACCGGCCGCGCACTGATAGTCCAGCATTGTCAATGTTGGAGAACATCTATGAATAACTCACTTCCCTACCCACATCATGGTTCACGAATCCTGCTGTTCTGGTGCGCCGCGATGCTCGTCTACTTTGTTATGGTCTTCGGTTCGCTTGTAGACATTGAACAGATCACCGGGGTTAGGGCATTCGACATGCGCCCAAACGGCTATTCCTACGCTGATGCCCTGGCACTCATTTCCGCACTCGGAGAAGAAGGACGACGAGTTTATCTTACCATGCAAATTCCACTGGACACGGTGTACCCGGCTCTATTGGCGATTTCGAGCGCCAGTTCGCTTTATTGGTTGTCGCAATCCTTTGGCTCGACTGCTCGATGGTATCGAGCCGTTGCCGCTGTAGCTTATCTTGCGGCAATCGCGGACTATGCTGAGAATGGGTTGATCGTCTGGATGCTAAATGCCGGTCTTGGCGTTCCCGAAGCACTGGTTACAGCGGCAAGTTTGGCGTCGGTGAGCAAGGCTATCTTTTCGACGATTGTGTTTACCACCTTGCTGATTGCACTAGTCGAGTTCGCTATACGGAGAATACGTCAGCGACCAAAGGTCAATTGAACGTCCGCTTTGGACTCGAAGCGGTTGCTCGTAGAGTTTGGGCGAACGTCTGCTGTGTGGACGGAGCAGACATTCAAAGCAAAGGCCGATGCCGCCAGCGGCCCTTCGGATTTAGAAAGCTTGCAAGGCGGAACGGCAGCGATGCACAGTGGACGCATGTCAACCTTTCAACGGATCATTCTACCTGCAACC
>NZ_WQGD01000031.1:0-20722 GCF_013034475.1 Ruegeria sp. HKCCA6837 | reverse complement strand
CCAATACTCTCAGCCGAGCACCAGCCTGATCCGGGTAATCAAGTTCGGTCGACAAGTCTAAATCGGGTATGTCCTCGGCTAGCATAACCGCCCGCTCAAATCGTTTGAGAGTTATTGGATATGCGGTGGTGAGGGGCTGAAAAATCTTCTCTAGTGTTTGGAACGTGCGAGTATCTACGCCTTCAATTTCGATGGTTTGAATGCGCCCTTCATCAACAATTATGCTCTGCCCATCGGGACCGGGCCAGGCCTCAGCCAAGAAGTAACCGTCTTCTCGGTAGATCTGAGTGATCGTTGATGCGACCTCTACCGCTGTAATGCGCCCTGACCGATTGAAGGCCAATTGACCGGCAAAAGTTAACAGCTCATCCGCATCATACACCGTTACGCCGCTGACCGAGTGCTGGGACGCGATGTCCCAGGTTTGGGCAATGCTACTTCTTGGAACTGATGCAGTGGCCACAAGAGTGCAAATGATCGCAAAAACAACTGAGCTGAATACGCGCATTTTTGACAACCTTAAAGTGACTGAGCATGTTGAAGTCCAATGTTATTATGTGGTTCGCATGTGTGAACCTGACGCTACTCGAATGTATTGATGGGTGATGTTTTTAAGAAACACAGTGAACAGAACGCAGATTTACTTAATATGCCGCACATACGACGGCGCTCACTTACACAACCCGGCTTTTCAACAAGTTAGAGTAGAGAACTAGTAGGACAGTCCTCACAATTCTGGTTGCTCAAAAACATAAAGCCGCGATTTCTTGGCATCGTCTGTCAGGATATAGAGAAGCCCTCTGGTCTCATCGAGCGCGATCCCTTCGGGATGTTTAACTTCTTTTTGTTTTCCATCTTCTGTGAACGTCAAACTGATAGACTTTACGGACTTGGACTCTGGATTGTAGACGAAGATCTGACGGCCTTTGTCACTTACAATCCAAAGAGAACGTAAAGACGGGGACCATGCCAGGCCGCTCAAATCCAGTTCATCATCATCTACACGCTCGGAGATAAAACCTGAATCGCGGGCTAAAGGAATCATCTCAACAATTTCATCTAGCTCTGGTGATACGACCATTAACAACCTTGGTTGTCCCTCAATGCCAATGAAGACCCGCCCGGATTCCGGGTCGACGGCGATGCCCTCAGGTCCCTTGTTCAAAGGGTTACCGACGAGCAATTCAGCGGCATCCGAGTAGCCTTTGAGAGATGTGAGAGGGATTGTAGTTAGTTGAATGGGGTCAGTCGGGTGAACGACTAGAATTGATCGATCAGTTTCCTGAAGTACTAAAACAGTCCCATCTTTTCGTGATGCGACGCCCTCCAAATCTGATCCTGCCAATGCTGGCAACTTGAAAGAGTTTCCTAATACCCCGTCGACTCCGAGTAGGTGCAGTTTAGGTTCGGCATCACTTACAGACCACAAGAAGCCTTCAGCGTTAGACATTGCTAAACCGGAAGGCTCTGAAAATCCCTCTGATTTGTCTGCCACCTTGAATTTATCGACCAGAACCAAACCAGCACTTTCGGCGCAGGCAAAATCGGTCCAAGGCAAGAAGGCTGCCGCAACCAAGCTGGCCGTAAAAGCGAGTCGTCTAAGTTTGCAGAAACACCGTGAAATTTCAGCTTTTGACGAAAACAATCTGTTTTCTGTCATTGGATTCTCTCGCGCTTGGACCATATCCTTGTATCAGCGTTCGTATCACAGTCCGGATACGATGTCCGAAGAATGCACTGTAATCTCTTTACCTGATCCCGCCTGTTGCGATTGAATTGAATAGGGCACGATGTGCCTTTGGTTAAGCGTAAGCCTTTGGCGTGAGCAGGAAGGAAGACAAGTTGAATACGACCCTCACATTTGTGACCGTGTTGTCGATGCTGCTGTTGCCAGGTGCTGCGGTGTCACAAGTCGACCCTGCGACGATGCTGGCCGGGGCTTCGGGGTCGGAAATCGTTATCGAACGTCGGTGGACGCAGTTTCGTGGCAAACAGGAACTGTATTTCTTTACTCTCGATGTGATCGTCACGATCATTCTGGCTGGCTTGATCGTCTATCATCCGGTGAGACGTAAAGCCCGTAGAAGCGTCCGCGACATAGTTATGCCAAGGCTTTTCTTCCTTTATGCGCTTGTCGGCATGGCGGTTGGGTTTCTGGTCGTACAGCACGGATCGATGATCGGGTTCGTGATTTTTGGAATAGGAGCTCTGTTAAGGTTCCGATCAAATATGGATGACCCGGTCGACACGGTGGAAATGATTATAGTCACCGTGCTTGGGCTGGCGGTAGGGCTGGGCTTACCCTTGATGGCCACACTGGTGGCGGTTGTATGTTGGTGTTTCATTTGGTTGGGTGGCCGAAACAAAGGTGTGGAAATCTTACTAAAGGGTTCTGACGAAGAGCACTCATTGAAAGTCAGCGGGGACATTGAAACTATGGCCGCAGACGCTGGCTGGAAGTTGGTCAGAAAACACCACGTACCCGGAAAATCTCGCGTTTCTTTGCTTTTCATTACCTCGGGTGGATTGTCGGAAGCTCGGATCGAAGAGATGATAAACGATCTGGTCCCTGAAAAAGTTGAGCTGAAACTCAACCTCTAATCATTTCACAAGGTCTAAGCGTTTCAACACCGCATTCGGGGATCTGATCTCTTTCGGGAGCGACTTGAAGTTTGCTGACCTTTCGAAATCAGGCCCTCGATATACTGCTATCCCAAACTCTCCGTTTGGTTGGAACGTAACATGAGTGAAGCTGTGAGGTGATTTGGCATTGTCACCAATAAGCCGTCGCGGGCCACCTCCCAAACAAGCTTGGGAAACATAAGCCACACCGTCTTTCCAGCCTGGGTAGAAGGCATGATGGTGGCCTGACAGATGCAGAACGACACCGCTTTCTAGGTAAATTTTTTCAAGTGTTGGGTCACCGATGATTTCGCGTTCGCGCTGGATCGCGAAGGGCCAAAGTGGGAGGTGACTGAAAGTGACAACCGGATTTCCATTTGCACCCAGTTCCACAAGTCGGTCCTGTTGATCACCGGATAGCGGCCCTAAGGTCGTAGCATCCAAAGATGCAAACGTTACGCCCTGCATCTCAAACGCGTAGAAGAACGGGTAGTCATCCGAAACTAGGAAGTCGACGTCTGGTTTTCTTGGTGCCCATTCCTCTGCGTATATTTTTCTTTCACGCTCGAACCCACGGTAGGCGGAGGCATCATGGTTCCCAGGCGTGACCGCAAATGGAATGCCGGCAGCCTCTAAAGGGTCTGATACGGCCTCGTGAAACGCCTTCCACATCTCCCTGACCTGTTTGTCGGATAAGTTGGGGATGCGCTGTCCCGCAACCATATCTCCGGTCGAAATAACCAAATCGGGATCAATCTCGACTATCCGCTCAATCGCTTTGTCGACGCGGGCATCGTATCTTACCGAACCATAGCTTCCGTTCAGATCCGATATGACGATAACATCCAATGCCACCGCTTTGCAGGGGATCAGAGCGGTCCAAATGAACGCCGCAAAAAGGGTGGAAAGCTTACGGGGCATTACAGTCCACAGCCTCTACCTCGGTATCGTTTCTCAAAAAGAATGCGACAGGATCCAAGTCGAACATCAAATCACCATTAGAACAATTGTTCTGGAGGATGGACGTTGCCAGCTCGGTGTTTTTCACAACTTGGGTAATCTGCCTATCTGACAACCCAAGGCTCCGCGACAACCAGCCGTAGACGGGACCCTGAGATTGAAGATCACTATTCAAAGCATCCAAGCGCCGGTAGGTGCTTGGAGAGAAGTGCCGCATTTTCTCCAGCATTTGAGTGGATTTCGCGAAGTTGGCATACTCGACCCGCCCACCAGCATCGTTGTCGTTTAGATTGCTTCGACGGATCAAAAGCGCGTTGGCAGGAACATCTCCATCCTTTGGCTGATGGTGCTTCGCTTTCTTATGCTTCAGCTTTCCGTCTTCGACCCAATACCAATAGGGTGTGAAGTCTATGTTTCCTACACGGTCCTGCTGGCTGAAGATGAAGTCGAGTAGAACAATCTCGGTAAGTTCTTGCATCCAAAATGCCATTTGTTGGTCACTGACATCGGAACCAAGATCCTTGTTGATCATCCGGTCTTTTCTGCCTTCTCTGACGCCGTCTGCGATTGCCACTGACAATGGTTTTGAAGAACGCAAAGCCAAGAAAGCGGGGGTTTCCTGAAAATCGAGGTTTTGGCCTTTCCCCCAACCAGATTTGCGGGTGCCGTTGATTTCCGAACCGTATCGATGCCCAGGACTATCAAGCAGTACACCGTATATTTGCGTTCGATCTGCGGTGAATAGATCATCGGTCGGTTGGTATGAGTTCGGATCGGCGTCCGCAGCTGCAAAGACCCGCCAGCCTTCATGGTTCATGCGCCCGCCATGAGAGCCACCAGAAATCGCAAGGCCAGACTCTGCAACCTCGGAAAAATGCGCCTGGGCGTCCATGCTTCGCCAAACGGCGACTGGAACTTTGACAGTCGCGTCGAAATACCTGGAGAAATGATAGTAAAGCAGCGACGAGGTCGAAAATGTTCCACTGGTGCCCTTTTGGTTCATGGTGGACTTGAACTTAGCTACCCTGTCCTTGGCCAGATTTTTTGCCGCCTTCCCCTCTTTGCAAGCGTTTCTCTCGAACTCAGAACGGTTCCCCGTGTAGGGTCCTTCCGAAATATCGTAGACGGCCATTCCTGGACTGGTGCTCCAGGTTTTTGGGCAAATAGCAATTTCGGAGGCATAGAAATCGATCTCGCAATAGGCCGTTTCTTCCTCAAGGTCGCTTTTCTTATACTCGCCCGTTGGAATTTTTTCGACCCGAATACAGCGTTCAGTAACGCCGTTGGGACTATCAAATGTCGTGGCTTCACCTATAACATCGTCGTTCGCCCACAAGACGGTGGGTGCAATGAAAGCTAGTAACCCCTGAAGAATGAACTTCATTTGGATAGTCCTCCCAATATCATTTGGGGCAAATCGCTGCCTGTTGTTCGGTGGAGATCTTCAACTTTGGATCGACGCTGAAGTTGGAGAATTTTGAGTCAATCCACTGGTCGCATCCGCCTGAACAAGGCGCCCCGTTTCGGGCATCATTCCAATATTCCTTGGCCCTTTCTTCCGTCCAACCGCAAAACTGAACGAGCGCCATTGCCGACAATGCCCCGGAGGAATGAACGCCCCACATGCAGTGCACCAGAACAGGGCCCTTTCCAGGGTTTTCAATCACCTCGTGTATGGACGCCATGACAGTACTGGGTCGGGAGGATCTGGCGCTTTGATAGTCGAAAGATCCGTTTCCGCAACTGGTGCGACCGTATTGAGTGTTTTTGCCGAAGTCGGCATAAAACCCGGTTGAAAACCCTTCATCACACAAAGTTTCGCGTTGTCGTACACTCAGGCCCGTTCGGTCCTTGTCACCGCCTTTGAAACCAGAGCGATACAATACTCCGCTTAAGACTGGGCGAAAGAAAGCGACGCCATCAACACCTCCGTCGTCGCCCTTTGATAGCATTTGACTGTTGCTTGGACCGCCGTTTCGGCTGGTTACGTCAGAATTCGCAGCGGTTGCGAGAACACCAATGAATATGAGGGACGTCAAATACCGCATGCCAGTTCCTTTCTATTCTTAAGCGCTGTATGCTCAAACTCTTCCCATTTGGTAATCTATTGGAGCGGCTCATTCTCAGCAGCCGTATCAAGTGCGCGATAGACTTTCCGACCTGAAGCTTTAAATCGGCCACACCAGATTGATGATAAAGACGACCACGAAGTAGGCCAGAAAAACTTTCCAGTTCAATTGGTGTTTGTTTTCTTCGTTTATCACGCCGGCCGATTTCAAGGCCAGGTTTGTTACAATTAGAGCGACGATGGTAACCGCCGCATGGGCCAAGTCGAAATGCAAAGTAAAGCTCCCTTTTGCAGATGTTTGATTTATGAAAATTGTGTCAGCAGTCACCTGATGGCAGCATAGTTACATCTGAGTACCTTCCCTCAGACGTCGTGATCCGAGCACATGCACCAGTATCCTTGTTAAACCAGTACGAGGTCAGCCCTTCGCTGCGGATGAGTTCAAATCCGAGACTCTGGATGCCCATTTCAGCTTGGCCCGCTCTTGCCCCTTCAAATGACGAAAGATCGCTAGAGCTGCCCACAGTAGGTGCACTTGCATCCACCGAACCGCTGCTCTCATCGCATGCTGCAAGCGCAGAAATGCACATCGTGCCTATCACCAATAGTACTTTGGATTTCATCTGTTTTTCCTAGCATTTTGGGGGTTACGTTTCGGGGTTTCTAGTCGATCACCTATTCAATTCCGAAAATTACGTTGTAGCTGACGGAAGAGTTGCTGCGATTGATAACCTCCACAACATGATCACCAGATTGCCAAAGCTGTCCTCGATACTCCTTGTCCGCCGACATCAATCCCAACAGTTCAGAACCATCGGGGTTACGAATAACGTAGTCCAAGGAGCCATTTCGGGGCGCAACTCGGACGTAAAGAAACTGTTTGTTCTTTGCACCGAGAACATATTGCCGCGACGCTCCGGGCGCGAGTTCACCAACTAGTTCGGCGCCGGTGGAATCAGCATCGAATTTGACACGTTGGCTACCGGTAGAACCGGCGGCGCCTGCCACTGCTCCACCGCCATCATCCATCGCTTCGACAACCGACATCTCGCCGATGCTTCCATCCTTGTACGCGATGCAGCGCCAAAGCGTTCCGCCTGCGTCACGTAGCATGACGAGCGTACCCGCCTCTGAGAATTCTGAGCTTTCAATCGTACCTGATTGACCGTCTGGTCCTCCAACCTGCCGTAATTGGTCGATACACGCGTCATCGGCTTCTGACATTGCAAAAGCAGCAGTGCCCGCGATTGCGAACATGGGTGTGAGGAGTTTGAGTAAAACGAGTTTAATCAGATGGTTCCCTGTTAGCTTGTCCTTCCAGTTTTGTTCCGTACAAAGCGGAACCTCACTTTGCTTCTCGTAACTTTGACAGAAATTCATCGCATGCTTGTGCGCTGCCGACGATCTCATCTGTCGTTTCAATTCCTTGCAGAGATGCCATCTCGGAATTTACGCGATTGAGGATTTGATCCGCTTGCTCGGCGGTGATCAGGTTCTCGGCTTGTGCTCCTTTCAATGTGGTGCAAACACCGGCGGACAAGCCTGTCGCAACGCCGACCCCCATTGCGGCCCCGCCGCCCAAGGTCATCGCTCCAACCACGCCGAGGACGAGCCCGATCACAATTCCCAAGATTACTTTTCCCATGTTTTCCTCCTTTTGGGTGAGAAAGAGCTCCGCCTTCACTTCTGGCGCAAACTGCGTACCCATCTGCAAATCAAGACCAGCGCTAACAGGTTGAGCACCGGTGCAATCGCCGTGAACCACGGTTTGGCCGACTCTGAGACCAAATCCACTAGAATTATCCAAGGCAGTCCCAACGGCATAAGGAACACCCCGGACAAGGGGTCTCGTTCCTATCCCAGCAAGCCGAATGTGCCCGTCAAGAATGCAATCAACGCCAACAGGTACAGGATCGAGAATACGATGATGGTGGTTCTACAAACCAAGTCGAACTATCCGAAGAGCGAGCCAGTGCCGCACAGCTGTACTCAGTTACGCATTAGACTGCTCACAATGCGCCTTCGTCGCCCAGGAACTCGATACCAGCTGTCGCGCCATCACTGTAAGCAATGCAATTCCAAGGAGCACGATCCTCGCCAACGCCCACAGTAACCTGTGTTCCTGCCTCGCTAAATTCGGATGAGAGAACCACGACTTGTGAATTGTTCGTTGTGTTGGCTACATCCCGTAAACATGCTTGCTGTGCTGGCGTCAGGTCTGTTGACTCAGTCGAGCTGCCAGTATCTTCACATGCTGCAACTGTCAGCGCTCCTAACAATACAGCTGTGTGCTTCGAAATTTTCTTCATCGTTATTCCCTCGTTGGTTCCACCTAGTATTAGGTCGAAGACTCAGGTCGAAATCAACAATTCGATTATGTAGCTATCTGGATGACCTATGCGCCAATGCGCTTTGCAAAGTCTGCTTTCTGAGAGAAGCAGACATTGGAGAGAGTTGCGCGGAATGACAGCTCTGCGGACCAAGCTGCCCTCAGATGGTGTCGCTTGAATATCCGCGTTAAATTGGAGGGGATGTCGCCTAGAACAGCTTGCAATTCTATCGCGACGGAAACCCGTATAGTGGATGTCCATGTCCGATACAATCCTTGCTGCTGAACCAACTATCCGCCTTATTGCCTTTCTATCCGTCCTGGCGGCGATGGCACTTTGGGAAGTGGCCGCACCCCGGCGAAGACGGGATATTCCGCGCGTTATCCGATGGACAAACAACCTTGCGCTCGTGGTGCTCGACACCGCCATTCTGCGGCTGACCTTTCCAATCCTCGCAGTTGGTCTCGCAGCCATGGCCGAGGATCGCGGATGGGGGCTCTTCAATAACATCGAGGCGCCGGTTTGGGTTGCCATCGTGGTCTCCATGCTGCTTCTGGATCTTGCAATCTATCTTCAGCATGTGGTGTTCCACGCTGTACCGGGGCTTTGGCGTCTGCACCGGATGCATCACGCCGACCTCGATTTTGACGCTACCACCGGCTTGCGTTTCCATCCGGTAGAAATTCTCATCTCGATGGGGATCAAGCTAGCGGTCGTAGCAGCCTTAGGGTCACCCGCTGTCGCCGTACTCCTTTTCGAGGTGATCCTGAACGCTACCGCGCTATTCAATCACGCAAACATTGATTTGCCGCGTCCTGTGGATCGAATTCTCAGATGGATCGTCGTCACTCCAGACATGCACCGAGTCCACCATTCAGTCGATCCAAGCGAGAGCAACTCGAACTTTGGCTTTAATCTACCATGGTGGGACCGACTTCTAGGTACTTACGTTGCGCAACCCGAGAAGGGGCATAAGGGCATGGAAATTGGCATCAAGCAGTTTCGCACGCGCCGAGACCTTTGGCTCGACCGAATGCTGATTCAGCCGCTACGCGGCCCGGCGAGCGGAGGTGCCCTCGACACCCCGAGCCAACAGAGGCGATCTTCATCTGTCTCGTCCGGGCAAACCAAGCTTGGCACTGACCAAATAGACCAATAGCGCTGAACCAAAGACTGCTTTGCCGCGCTTGAGTGTCATTCACGCGGCGTTTGGCATCGGTCGAATTGGGCTCGAAGCGGTCGCTCGTAGAATCTCCAAAGACGAAGATGCAAATGCGTGATAGCTCCAGATTATGGCAACGACATCTGCGCGAAATCGACCATCCATTCCTTACACATTTGCCGTTTTTGGTGTTCTTTCTGCTTCAATCTGTTTCGGCCTGGTTCCCTACTTCAGCCGCAGCCTAACCGAACAGGGCGTTGCACCCTAGGCCAGGCGCGTAAAACAACCGCTAGCGCTGCGCGGGCTTACTCTGGCGCCGAACCAACGGTTAAAATCTTCCCATTGCTCCAAACTAGCGCCTCGTAACAAACCTCGGCTCCTGCGCCTCCGCACCAACCACCGTCTCGTCCAATAAGCAGTATACGGTCTGGCCCCCAGTCAAAAAGACGCCAACCCGTTGCCTGCCACGACATGATCTCACCGTCGACGATAAGATTGAGCATGCACCCCCCTGTTCCGCAGTACATAGAGGCAGCAGAAGAACAGGAATACTGGCTTTCATCTACGAGTTCAGCCTTAACCGTGCCAAACTGGGAGCGCAGCTCGATCTCGGTCACAGCGTCACCCTGATCAAACTCTCCATTCTCGAAGTCTTTGCAATCAGCAGCCGCGCTTTCGATGATCCGTTGTGCTTCCTGAGAGGAGGCCAAAACTGTTGTGGCGCAAAACAACACTGCAACCATTGATGCCAGAAGCGCAGCAAACGCAAATTTCGCCCTTTTCATTTTGTCCTCTTCGTTTGAATTCAGTGATATCCCGCCAAAATAGCTTCGTAAGAGGCGGTTTCGCCGAAGTTTTCCATCACCCATTCTGGATCGTAGTAGGTGTCGAGATAACGGTTTCCGTCGTCACACAGAATAGTGACAATGGAGCCAGATCGTCCGGCAGCCTCCATCTCTTGCGCAATTTGCAAAGCCCCCCAAAGGTTTGTGCCTGTTGATGGGCCCGCTCGCCGCCTGATCCGATCTTCAAGCCAGAGCATAGTCGCAATGCTTGCCGCATCGGGCACTTGGATCATACGGTCGATTACATCTGCCAAAAATGACTTCTCCACCCTGGGACGTCCGATACCTTCAATACGACTTGAACAGGGGCGGGTCAGGGTCCTGTCTCCAGTTTGAAAGCTATCAAAAAACACTGATTTTTCTGGGTCCACAACAACCAATTCACTATTAAAGCCTTTGTAGCGAATGTACCGCCCCAGCGTTGCTGAAGTTCCGCCAGTTCCCGCGCTCATCACAATAACCGATGGAATTGGATGTGGCTCTCGTTCCATCTGACGGAAAAGGCTTTCTGCAATGTTGTTGTTGCCTCTCCAATCCGTCGCCCGCTCGGCGTAAGTGAACTGATCCATGAAGTAGCCGCCGACTTCAGCTGCCAGTTCAACCGAGGCCTGGTGCATGTCCGGCGCCGCATCGACGAAGTGGATTTCCCCACCTTGGAACCGGATTAGGTCGATTTTGCTCTTGGCGGTAGATTTTGGGAGAACCGCGGTAAAAGGCACTCCGATCATACGGGCGAAGTAAGCTTCTGAAACGGCGGTGCTGCCAGACGAGGCTTCGATTACACGTGTCTCTTCCCTTATTTTCCCGTTTACAAGCGCATAAAGGAAAAGCGAGCGTGCCAGCCTGTGCTTGAGGCTGCCAGTGGGATGTGTACTTTCGTCCTTGAGATAGATGTCTACGCCCTTCAGCCCCCGGACGGGAAGCTTGAAAAGGTGCGTATCGGCAGAGCGGTGAGCATCTGCATTGATCTTGGCAATCGAATCCGAAATCCAACGGTCCATGCCTCTACTCAAACGCCCTGTTTAGGGCCCGTCAAGCTTGGGAAAATCGTCTTTGAAATTCATGGGGATGCAAGCATGCGTCACCAATGGGACCGACTGTCCATCTAACGGGCAGGAATACCTATCGTGCCAGATTGTGCTTCAATGAACAGCCAGTGATTAAGAGGAAAAAATGTTAGGGTACTATAAGCGACGACTTGAACCCCAAGGAGAACCAGGCCGAATACATGAATAAGTGCAGGTATTTGATCTTCGTAAGCAAGCAGCAGAATTGACACGATCTGGCCGATGCAAATTGCTGCAACAAATATACCAATATCAATCAACAAAAAGTTGCGCTCAAATATCGCTGTGTATGTTGTGAATACTATTACAATCAAAATGGCAGTAATTGCGAGGCCAACTCCTTTAGCACTAAATACGTCCCTTCTTGTAAGTCGGGGTGGAAGCGGCATTAGGCAGGCCCAAAACAAGCCTGGCCAAAAAGCCAGCTTTAAGTGTTCCCAGATTGACTCGTTGACAGCTGCCACAAGCGCAATAGGCGTCCAACTTCCAAGCAAAACAAATGCAAAGTGCAGCCCGGACCCAAGTAGGATCATTAGGATCGCCCCTGTCGCTTCGAGCCAAACTATTCGGGACGAAGCTTCCAGCATGTTTGGATCTCCCAATCCTGATTGTCGAATACTCTGCTTAGATTCTCAAAAGTGAAATGCCCGCAGACATAGAAGGTCTAGAAATAGCTTTCACCCCCACCCTTGGTGAGCGGCAATGTCCAAGTTCTTGTGAGAGTCTGTAAAGTTGACCCTTCCTGGTTTGTAAACCCAGTTGCTGTCATTGCCAGGTGCTACAATAGCTGTCACTTCCAGCTTGCAGTGCAGCTGCATTTGGCGTGATCTAATCGCCTTATTCGGCCGATTGTCACCAAGTGTCGTCAGAACCTTCCTGGATACAGACTCATCATGTTCTGCACGTCAAACTCACTCGAAAACGCATCGGGATTACTCCAGATCACGTCATTAATATAGTCGCGTTCCGCGTTAAGATCATTGGCTGTAGGCCGCGGTTTCCGGGTTTCGGGGAAGGCTCTGTTGGTCCAACCGAACAGTCCACCAAATACGGTCCAGATGCTGGGTGACATTGTATGGGAAGCCATCTCATGGTCCTTTCCGAGTTACTTGTGCTGTCGCAACAACAGTAACTGTTCACCTGTTTTTCTGGTATCCGGCACAAAATTGTGCTGTTCTACAAAAATGAAGAACGGGTTCCGAAATTGGTCGGATATTCGTGTGTTCCTCTCTGTCTTCAGAGAAGGATCGACGCTTGCGGCCTCTAGAAAGTTAAAGGTCTCCCAACCAACGGTTGCCCGACGCATTGATGTTCTCGAAAGAGAAACAGGCTTGACGCTTTTTGAGCGCGGTACGCACGGGTTCAAACCGACCCCAGAAGCCCTTCGCCTCGTTCCCCTCGCCGAAGCAATCGAGACTTCAGTCCTTGAATTTGCCGATTGCGCGAAAGAATTGACGTCGACACAACCCATCCGTATCACCGCTTATTCGGCAAATTTCTCCGCACGCATGATCGAAATCGTAAACGAGTTTTCCGCCGTCAATCAGGATGTCGCATTCGAGTTTTTGTCCAGCGTTCGGGCGCTGGACCTGATGGCGGGCGAGGCCGACATTGCTTTGCGCCTTGCAAGAACCGATCCCGATCCTGACCTGATCTGTCGTAAGATCAGCACGGCCCGCTGGTCTTTGTTCGGCAGCAGAAACTACGCGGACAAATTTGGCTTACCGGGGTCAACGAATGATCTGGCCGGGCATCAATTTGTTACCTTTCAGCGGGACGATGTGCCCAATGTATTCCACGAATGGTTGACCAATCACGTGGAGCCGGACCAGATCGTTATGTCTTTCACTGAACTGGAGCTAATGCATGCGGCGATCAGGTCAGGGCAAGGCCTTGGGATCAGCAATGTCAAGCTGGTGGAAACAGACATGTCTTTTGTCCGATGTTTCGACGAAATCCCCGAACTTGCGGTGCCGCACCTAATGCTCATTTCGCCGGAAGCTTATCGCCGGCCAGAGGTTAGAGCCTTCGTTAAGTTCTTCGCACCTCGCTATGCGGCAATCTACAAGTAGTTATTTAGGCAAAAAGGATTGAGAACATGCGAACAAGCTAGTTTGCATGTACGCCACGACCGCAATTGCGAATAGAAGCCTTATGTAGCGAGCCCAAGGATACTCTTGAAGATGACAATGGAAGTTCAATTTGATCGCCGCGCCCAAGTCGCTGCAAACTGCCTTAACTCCGATATGCCATCACGTGGTGCATAACCAGGTTAAGAACTTCAACATCGTTCTGGTTAAATGTCTTGTATCGGAATTTGACCGTTCCCCGGTTTGGCTTCGAACGTGACGGTGTAATCGCCTCAACCGTGACGCGCACGCTGATCGTGTCGCCTGCACTTGTCTTGGCCTATTCACCTGGAGGCTTGGCGGAGATGTCAATCACAGCAGTGAGCGTTGGTCGCGATGTTGCGTTCGTCGGCGTACATCATATTTTTAGGGTCTTGGCGGCGCTTGTTTTGGCGCCTGTCCTCGTAGCGGCTTTCACAAGGCCTTCTCGGCTTAGCAAGTAAAATTACTCACACCAAATTTGCGACGCAAATGCTCGGCCAAGGCCGTTATGCGACGTGGTTGGGCTCGGCTCGGCGGAAACATCATTTGCAAGGGTTTCGGCGGTGGGAGGAAGTCGCGCAAAACAGAAACAAGCCTGCCAGCTCGAACATCGTCGCCTATATCCAGCTCTGACTTTAAGACGACCCCATGGCCTGCAATTGCCCAATCGCGGATGAGTGAACCATCATTGACTATTCGATTTCCTTTTACCGATACGCGCTGGGCATTTGGTCCTGATCCAAACTCCCAAACGTTGTCGATCATGTCGCCAAACCTCATGACCAAGCAGTTGTGGTTCAATAGATCTTCTGGTTTTTCAGGCATTCCGAATGAGGCCAGATAACTTGGGGACGCACACACGAAACGTTGATAGCTTCCTAGATTTCGCAACCTGAGCGAGCTGTTTGTGATGTTGCCGAAGCGAACGGCGAGGTCGAAACCCTGGCCGACAAGGTCGACATAGCCGTCCGAAAGGGACAGTTCGATTGAGACGGCAGGGTTCTCTTCGGTAAATTCGGCGATAACCTCGGAAACAATGCTCCGTCCCAAGTCAATCGGCGCGCTTATGCGAATTGGACCAGACAGAGTTTCAGCGCCGTGCCGAACAAGTGTATCCAGGTCCGCAACCTCACTGAGAACGCTTCTTGCCCCATCGGCTAGTACTCGTCCTTCTTCGGTCAGGCTAATGGAACGGGTGGTACGGTTGAACAAAACCACTCCGTAATGTGCCTCCAGAGCCGCGAGCCGCTCGGACACTGTCGTGCTCGACATCCCTGTCTCGCGCGCCGCGGCCACAAGACTGCCTTTCTCGGCTATGGTCAGAAACAAACGAAGATTATCTAAAAGCATTAAACGGAAATTCCGGATTATGTGTTCGATCTCGCCCTGTTTATCCCGAAGGGACTGCGGCGTAAATCTAGCGCATCACTCAAGAACACAAGGGATCTAATCCAATGGCCAAGCTGACAATCCTCGCCAATATCAAAGCCAACCCCGACAAGATCGACCTCGTAAAGGGTGAGCTGATCAAGCTCATCGACATAACCCGTGCCGAAGAGGGTTGCATTAACTACGACCTGCACCAAGACAACGACAATCCGGCTCATTTCGTGTTCTACGAAAACTGGGAGAGCCGGGAGCTTTGGCAAACCCACATGGGTGCTCAGCACCTTGCGGCTTACCTGGAAGCAACAGAGGGCGCCGTCGCAGAATTCACGTTGAATGAGATGACAGTTATCGGTTGATAGAGAACCGGACAAAGGAGCACGTTATCAAAGCCGTGGGATATCGTGAGACAGGGTCGATTGATCGGGCGGACGCCTTAATCGACTTCGAGGCCGACAAACCGACGCCGAAAGGGCACGACTTGTTGGTGAAGGTGCAGGCCGTGTCAGTGAACCCAGTCGATACGAAAATTCGTCAAAAACGTGCTCCTGTAGGTCCAGCACCTGATATTCTGGGGTGGGACGCAGTAGGGATCGTCGAAGCAGTTGGCGAAACGGTTGAGACTTTCAGTCCGGGAGATACAGTTTGGTATGCCGGGGCAATAAACCGACCGGGAACCAATGCCGAGTTTCATCTGGTGGATGAACGTATTGTCGGGGCCGCGCCAAAATCCATACCGGCGAAAGCGGCTGCGGCGATGCCGCTAACGACGCTTACTGCTTTTGAGATGCTGTTCGACCGCTTGCGAGTCCAAGATGCCGTTTCCGGCGGAACCAATACGTTGCTGGTTATTGGTGGCGCAGGCGGTGTCGGGTCAATCACCATTCAATTGGCGCGGGCTCTCACTGACTTGACAGTGATAGCGACGGCGTCCCGACCCGAGACACAAGACTGGGTTCGAGACCTGGGCGCACACCGTGTCATCAACCACGCAGAACATTTTGGCACACAACTCGAGGCTCTCGGTATCGAAAGTGTGGATTTCGTCTATTCAACAAACCATTCCCAGCTTTATGCGTCTCAAGCTGGAGAGGTGATGACACCTCAAGGTCGCTTTGGGTTGATTGATGATCCTGAAACCTTCGACATCGCGCCGTTCAAACCCAAATCGATCTCATTGCATTGGGAGTTCATGTACACTCGGTCGCTTTTTGGGACTGGAGATATGAACCGTCAAAGCGAAATCCTGAATCAGGTCGCCGGGATGATAGATGACGGAAAGATCAGATCCACAGCGACCGATACACTTGGTAGGATCAATGCTACAAACTTAAAAAAAGCGCATGCTATCCTTGAAAGCGGGAAGGCCAAAGGAAAGCTCGTGCTTGAGGGTTTTTAGATGAGAATTGAGCGGCTGGATCATGTGAATATCGTGACGACTAGGTTGCCTGAGATGGTTACTTGGTATGAAGGGGTCTTGGGTTTAAAACTCGGGGCTCGCCCTGATTTTCTGTTTCCCGGAGCTTGGTTGTATGCGGGTGATCACGCCGTGGTTCATCTTGTGGGTCACGAAGGAACGCCTAATGTCGGCTCTGAAGTGAAGCTCAAGCTCGAGCATTTTGCGCTATCAGCCACAGGGTTGAGAGCATTCGAAGAAAAACTGATCTCGTGTCAGATCCAGTATCGCAAAACTGATGTCCCGGGGGCTGGAATGGTGCAAATCCATGTGGCCGATCCTGATGGAAATCACATTCACATAGACTTTGAAGAAACCGAGTAAGGGACAAACCCGCGAAATAGTCGGTACGCAAAATCAAGCTCGTAACTACTTGCCGATTAGTAATCGAGATAATAGCCGGGTTGCTTCCAAGAATTGCGTGGGCCAACATTTTTGGGCGGTATGAAGGTCGATCTGGAGATCAGAATGCCGGACCTCGAAACAAACAAGAAAAACGTCATCGCTTTCTACGAAATGATGTTCAACGAGTGTCGACCTGCCGAGGCCATAGCGACCTTTGTTGGTGATACCTATACGCAGCACAACCCGCATGTTGGCGACGGCAAGCAAGCCTTTGTCGAGTATTTCGAGCGCATGGCCGCCGAATACCCGGGAAAGCGTGTGGACATCAAACGTGCGTTTGCTGAAGGCGATCACGTTGTTCTGCATTGCCATCAAATCTGGCCCGATGGTCTCGAGTACGCAGGGATCGATATTTTTCGCCTGGATGCCGTAGGTAAGGTTGTTGAACACTGGGACGTTCTTCAGGAGGTTCCGGCAAACAGCGAGAATGAAAACGGCATGTTTTGACTTAACCGTTCTGACAGCGGTGCATGGAACTTCGAAAGGTCCTGTCGGCTAAACCACGATAGTCAAAGGGCAAAAGTCTGATCCAAGAAACCCGCCGACGCGTATCTATCAAGAACCCATTAGGAAGGAGATAAATATGCTCCCGAAGAGTATTCTTGCGGCGACCCTTGGATTATTTGCAGCCACTTCGCTTCAGGCTGGTGTACAAATTCGCTTTATAGAAGGCGCACCCAAAGACCGTTTTGTTCTGACAAACGTCGGAGCTTGCGAAGTAGAAGCCTCGACCGTCAAAATTGACTTGTCGCAATCTGCCGGACGTTTGATTTTCGACGTTACCGAAAAGGGTGCGGGTGTAGAGGTCTTCCAACCGCTTGAATTCGTTGAGGGTGCGGATGCCTTGCGACAAATTCCAGCGGTCGTGGATGGGCAAGATGCAATTGAACTTGAGATCGCCTCCCTCGCAGCCGGGGACAAACTCTCCTTTACCATTGATGTCGATGACACTATCGGGCAACGCGAAATCACCGTAACAGGGTCAGAGATCGAAGGCGCCACGGTGTCATTTACCGATGAGGGTGAGACCAGTACTGCGACCTTCTCTTCCGAAGCACTTGTGAACTTGGCGACCAAGGACTGCTGAAAGCTATCCTACAATGTCGAACTGGTTGACCCGCATAGCATTCCTTGCACTCATGGTGGGAGGCGGCATCCTGATCGGGACATTGACTGCACCCGGCGATTGGTACGCGCAGCTTTCTAAACCGGCTTTCAATCCACCAAATTGGATTTTTGGCCCGGTTTGGACAGTACTTTATATCTTGATTGCCACGGCGGGTTGGCGTCAGTTTGAAACAGACCGAAGCTCGACCGCCATGAAGCTGTGGTGGGCGCAGATGGGTCTGAACTTTTTGTGGTCCCCAGCCTTTTTCGTGCTTCAACTGCCGTGGTTTGCCCTTGTGGTCATTGTCGCGTTGTTGGCTGTCATCGTCATGTTCATCGCTCGGGTCTGGAACTCAGATCGGGTTTCCGCACTGGCCTTCCTGCTGTATTTTGCATGGGTTGCATTTGCCACGGCGCTGAACCTTTCAATTGCGATACTGAACTGAGAAGGAACAATATGCGTGCCAACTTCATTGGACTTGTTTCAGGTCTTGTTATCATCGGATGCACAATGGCTCAGGCTGATGGAAAACTGACTGAAGACTTCTCCAAGTCCCCGGAGACGCGTTGGGACTACGTTGCCGACACCGTCATGGGAGGGGTTTCTTCAGGGCAGTTGCAGTTTCGTTCGGAAGGTGATGTCGCATTCGCGCGGCTGACCGGAACCGTGAATACAGAAAATAACGGAGGCTTCATCCAGTTCCGGCGCAAGTTGGCTGATCGGCCAGATGAGAGTGTATCAGGCGTGAGGCTATTGGTACGGGGGAACGGCGAGCAATACTTCGTTCACCTCAGAACACGTGGTACGGTGCTTCCGTGGCAATACTATCAGGTCGCGTTTGCAACTTCTAACGAATGGACAGAAGTCTATTTGCCTCTGTCAGGCTTCAAGGCTTCAGGTGCCATGTTGCGCGCTACTCCTGTTGCAGACGCAATCACCTCAGTCGGGGTTGTAGCCTTCGGGCGCGATCACGAGGCCAGCGTTGATGTCAGCGAGATTGGTTTCTACTGAAGGTCAGGTTCCTAAATTCACCTCTGTTGCCAACCAATGTGAAACTTGAGGTTGTCTTGTCTGAGGGTGATGATTTCGCAAAAAACCTCGACCGTCCAAATAGGGGCTGGCGGTTTTGACGCAACGTCATTTCAAACGTACTCTGGCAGCGGCCAAGCGCAAACGAGGACCATGTCTGATCCCGAGAACAGAAGTGACTCCGCCGCGGAACATTCGTCGCGTGCTGTAGCCGATGGTATCGGCGTGGCAACGGAGGAATTCAGAATTTCGATGCCAATAGGGATCGGAGCAGTTTTGGCTGCACTTGCCTCTTTGGCCACATGCTATTCTGGAATTCTGTTGACTTATTTGGTTGGCTATGAAGCCCTTTCCATAAATCCACATGCGCAAGCCGTGCTCATGTGGGTGTTTGCTTTGTTGGCGGTCAGTTTCTTGTGGAGAGACCGGAAACGGCATGCCAAAGAGCTTCCACTCGTCCTTGGTGGAATTGCTGCCGCTATCCTGATTATCACACTGTATTTTGGCTATGACGAACGCGTAGAAGCGCTCGCCTATGTGCTTTTGGTGATTGCGGCTTTGCTAAACCAAAACTTCATTCTCGACGCGTTAAACCACACGGTTCGTAACCAGACGCGTGAAATAGAGGCTTTGAACGAAAGGCTGACAGAGAAGGTGAAGCGTCAGGAAGGCGAGATTGACAGGCTAGGGCGACTTAAACAATTCCTTGCTCCTCAGGTGGCTGAGCTTGTCGTAGAAGAAAACTCTGACGAGCTTCTTAAGACCCATCGTCAATACATCTCTTGCCTATTCTGCGACATCCGGAATTTCACCGCCGTTTCTGAGGCGATTGAGCCGGAAGAAGCCATTACTCTCCTCCAGCAATTCCACGACGAGGTTGGTCAACTAGTTGCACTACACAAGGGAACAATCGGATACCGAGCCGGAGACGGATTAATGGTCTTCTTCAATGATCCGGTTCCCTGCGATCAACCCGTCCTGCAATCCGTACGGTTGGCTAAAGCAATAAGCGAAGCTTTTGAAGAAATTCGAGCACCTTGGCAAAAGCTTGGGCATGCAATGGGTCTGGGTATCGGAATCAGCAGCGGTTACGCGACCCTAGGGCTTATCGGGTTTCATGGTCGTGCCGACTACACCGCTATCGGCGGTGTGGTGATCACTGCATCGAGGCTTTGCGATTTTGCCATCGACGGGCAGATCCTTTTGAACCAACGTGCGCTTTTTGAAATAGAAGAGTATGTAGAGACAGAAGAACTGGGAGAAAGAAAGATGAAGGGCATCGGTAATCCCGTGCAGATTTTTCGTGTCCTCAGTCTCTCTGATCAGGCTAAGTGATGCGATTAACTTTTAGGAGTTCATGCGTTCTTTGCATTGACTCTTCGCGACACCAATCCACCTTTCTGATGCAGTTTTTAGGAGCATTCCGAGTGTTTGCAAGGACCATCGCCTTGTTGCTCTGCACCGTGTCCAATCCAGTCGTGGCATTACAGCTTCGCGAAACAGGGCGTTATGAGCTCAACCAGCCCGCAAGCCTTGACTACGATCCAACGTTTTGTGGCTTGTGGATTGCCAACGAGGGGCCCGAAGCAATTCTCGTTACATTGCAAGGGGATGAGTTGCGCCGCATATCCAGCGATCTCTTTCGGATCAAAGCAATTGCTGTTGAAGGGGATCACTTGTTGCTGGGTGATGGTCTCGGCAGTCTTCAACGTGTCACCAAGGATGGATCACCCCTGGGAGCGCCTTTCGAATTGGAAGGTGGGTTCGCGGATACGGAAGGAATTGCAATCAACGCCGTGGGACAGATCGTGACTGTCGAAGATGACCCTGAACGGTTGTCCTGGTTCACCACCGAGGGCACTCTGGCGGCGAGGTTGGATACCGTGAAGCTCTCTCCGCCCTTGAGCGAGGCGCAGGGCATCGCGATTGATCCGCGTACCGGCCACATGCTAATAGTTGACGACTGGGAAGGGTCAAACAGCCTGTATGAGTTCATGGCAGATGGCCAGCTTCTCGCCCAGCAAAGCTTGTTGGAGTTCGGAACCGACCCAGAAGGCATCGCCATTAGGCCGGGATCCAACCAACTGTTCGTGGCATTCGATGGCGGCGCGAAGCTTTTGTCTAGCCCCCGTGTTCTGGGCCATTTCGGACTAGAGTTTCGGGGACTGGTGGG
>NZ_WQGD01000030.1:0-21117 GCF_013034475.1 Ruegeria sp. HKCCA6837 | reverse complement strand
GCGTAACATCAGGCTTCGTTTGTGAGACCGAAGGCAATTGACCGCTTTGCGGACAAAACTGTCGTTAGCTGCATTGCAGCACGTTTGGTTTGAGTGAACGACTGCTTGAGCGTGCTCAATCTTGGTCTTGGTTAGCGGATCGAGAGTCTCAAGCGGGTCTCAGTTCAGACTTTGAAACTTCCAACCAATGCGACGCTTTAGTTATTTGAAGCCGATAGTAAGCGTCAACTCGTCCTCTTCAGAAGTTTAGGGCGAGCTCAGCCGTTCATTGAGGAACCGCTATGATTAACCAAATCTGAGCTCGAAAAAGGCGGGAAATACTATTTCAAGTAAGCCCTAAACTGAACACAGTTAATTTCAGAGCGCTGCCTTGACGGGCGCAATTCCATTGATGATGGTTATTTTATGAGCGCTTTGAGAACACTTTTGCTTTCAAATCTGTGCACCCTGGTGTCTTCTGGGTTGCTATATGCGGAAAGTGGGATCGTAAAGTCCTTTGCGGGTTGTGCAGGGCGATTCTCGGCTGAAATGGAACACGCGTGGCTTTTGAACGATCCAAAAGCTCAGGACTATGAACTGCGGCGCGGCGGATTTATCTCATTGCTGGAAGCGACTACGACAGCGGACAACGCAGAATTTGTCCTAAGCCACAGGGTGAATTCCAAACACGCGCATGCACGTTTGCTGCAAACCGCGACCTTTGCTTCGGATGAGGTGAAAGCAAGTGCGGCGCGCCGTACCGCCAAGCAGTATTTGGATCAGTGTAATCTGTTGATCTTGGGCGGTGTATAAGAGTCGCTTCGCTGCGTTGCCGCATTTTTAAGCGAGACATGCTGCGCTGCCGCAAAATCGGGCAATACCCTCAATCTGTCCAGTAACTCGGGTCATGAGACTCTGAGTGTTGTGGAGAACTATCCTAGCACTATGGAGTGCCGCAAGACGGCTTGGAACATGTGCGAAGGTGCCCGGCCTAGGAACCTGAAGACGCCCTCGCACACCGCAATTATGCGTAGTGGGTATATGGGACGTTTAAGCGCCCCGAACAACCCTGCTGCGCGTCGCATAAAAGGAAATGCTGATGCACACCAAACTTCTCACCACAACCGCCGCAGTCCTGTTGGCCAGTTCATTGCCTGCACTGGCCGATTGCCCGATCAAGATTGGCGTCCTTCATTCGTTGTCTGGCACCATGGCCATTTCGGAAACGACGCTGAAAGACACAATGGAAATGCTAGTCGAACAGCAAAACGAAGCCGGTGGTCTTTTGGGGTGCGAGCTTGAAGCCGTCGTTGTAGACCCGGCCTCGGACTGGCCACTGTTTGCCGAAAAGGCGCGTGAGTTGCTGACAGTGCATGAAGTTGACGTGATCTTTGGCAACTGGACTTCTGTTTCCCGCAAATCCGTCCTGCCGGTAATCGAAGAATTGAATGGACTGCTGTTCTATCCGGTTCAGTACGAGGGCGAAGAAAGCTCGAAAAACGTATTCTACACAGGTGCCGCGCCGAACCAGCAGGCGATCCCAGCCACGGATTACTTCTTGGATGAGCTGGAAGTTGAAAAATTCGCGCTGCTGGGAACCGACTACGTCTATCCGCGAACCACGAACAACATCCTCGAAAGCTATCTGAAGCAAAAGGGCATCGCGGAAGAGGACATTTTCGTTAACTACACGCCGTTCGGTCATTCGGACTGGTCCAAGATTGTGGCCGACGTGGTCGCGCTTGGCGCAGACGGCAAGAAAGTCGGAGTGATTTCGACCATCAATGGCGATGCGAACGTCGGTTTCTACAAGGAACTTGCTGCCGCCGGTATCTCGGCTGACGACATTCCGGTTGTCGCCTTCTCGGTCGGTGAGGAAGAGTTGGCCGGTCTGGATACCACCAACCTCGTCGGTCACCTGGCGGCCTGGAACTATTTCCAGTCGGCCGAAAGCGATGCGAACGAGGCATGGGTCGAAGCGTGGAAAGCCCGCATGGGTGAAGACCGTGTGACCAACGACCCGATGGAGGCCCACTACATCGGCTTCAATATGTGGGTGAACGCGGCGACTGCTGCCGACACCACCGATGTCGACGCCGTTCGGACCGCCATGTACGGTCAGGAATTCCCGAACCTGACAGGCGGCACCGCTGTGATGTTGCCCAACCACCATCTGGCCAAGCCGGTTCTGATCGGTGAAATCCAGGAAGACGGTCAGTTCGACATCATCAGCCAGACAGAAGAAGTTCCGGGCGACGCCTGGACCGACTATTTGCCTGAATCCGCCATTCTCGTGTCGGATTGGAAACAGCTGGGTTGCGGTATGTACAACACCGAAACTGAGAGCTGCGTACAGATCAAGTCCAACTACTAAGAACCTGAATTCCTCGGGGCGCACGAGTTGTGCCCCGAGGCTCAAAACAAAGGTCTTCCTAAATGACGTTTCCGTTCAGGCGGGCAGTGCTTGCCCTGCTGGTCCTTGTGGCCCCTACCCTTTTGCAAGCGCAATCCGCAGACGCCCCGGTTCAGCAGATATTGCGGTCCCACGCGGAGGTGATCCAGAAATCCTCTCGCAAGACGATTGGCCCCGCGATTGACGCGTTGGCGCAAAGTGGACTGCCGGAAGCGCAGACCGTTCTGGAGCGTTGGCAGGCCAAGGACATGTGGTTCAACAAAGAAACCGGTCTTTTTGTCTTTGCCTCAACGGCTGACGGTGGGTTGCAGATTTTTGATGTATCTGACGGTGTCGAGATCGGAGTTGTCGATAAGAAGGAATACAAACAACTCAAACCCAATTCTGGTATTCGCGGGGTGATCGCGTCTGCGCTGGTACAGTTTCAGCTGAACGACCCCAATCCCAGGACACGCGACGCTGCTTTGACAGCGATTGAGCGAGACGCCGAGGCGTCGCACCTGTCTGCCCTGCGGGGTTCCATCGAAGCTGAACAAGACGCCGACCTCAAGGCGCGCAAAGCCCGGTTGGAACGCTTGCTCACCATTCGCTTTGATGAGGATGAGGCTGCGAGGCTTGCTGCAATCGACAGCTTTGCCGGCGATCTGGGTGTTGATGTCAGGGCAACGCTCAATCCTTTGGTTTCATCCGAAATCAAGGTCGCAGATCAAATCCCGGACGGTGCGGTTGGCATTGAGGTCAGATCAGACGAGTTGACGCAGGACCAGGCCTATAAACTTCTTGTCGCAAATGGGTTGGCCCCGGAACCGGTGGATGCCGCAGCGGTAAAGCAAACCCTGATCGCCAACATAAACGGCGATACCGTTGCGGGTGTACAAGTGGCGAGCCTTGACGAGGACGCCGCCCGAGAGGCCGCGTATCAGGTGTTGGCCCAGCAAGGTCTTGCGACCCCGCTGGTGACACAGGAAGATATTGCCGAAACTGTTCAAAAGCATAAGTTTTTCAAGGTTTACGTCTCAGCCCCCCTGCCCATCGCTCTTGCTGCGCAGGCGGCTTTGGACAACATCGAAACGCAGGTTGCTTTGAACCAGACAGCGGATCTGGTGTTGGACGCGCTGTCTCTGGCCTCGATCTATTTCCTCGCGGCGATCGGTCTTGCGATCACCTTCGGGGTCATGGGCGTGATCAATATGGCGCATGGTGAGTTTATCATGATGGGCGCCTATACCGGCTATGTGGTGCAGTTGTTCATTCCTGACCTGACGCTTTCGATACTTGTGGCCATTCCCTGCGCGTTTCTCGTGACCTTCGGGGCCGGAGTTCTGCTGGAGCGGCTGGTCATTCGGTGGCTGTATCACCGCCCGCTAGAGACGTTGCTGGCAACCTTCGGCGTTTCCATTGCCTTGCAGCAACTGGCCAAGAATATATTCGGCACGCAGGCGCGTCCTCTGACGGCTCCGGCATGGTTGGAAGGGTCGATGGTTCTGAACGACATCGTGTCGATCAGCTACATCCGCATCGCGATCTTCGTTCTGGCGCTGCTGTTTCTGTCGCTATTCCTTATCGTCATGAACCGAACTCGGCTGGGGCTTGAGGTGAGGGCCGTAACCCAGAACAACCGCATGGCATCCTCGATGGGGATCAACCCGGACCGGATCAACATGTTGACGTTCGGTCTGGGCTCGGGCATTGCTGGCATCGCCGGCGTGGCCATCGGGCTGTACGCCAAAGTCACGTCCGAGATGGGCTCTGACTACATCGTGCAAAGCTTTATGACGGTGGTCGTCGGCGGCGTTGGCAACATCTGGGGCACGCTGCTGGGCGCGACGATGGTTGGAACGCTGCAAAAGGGGATCGAGTGGTTCAACCCGTCCAATACGCTGGCGGCGCAGACCTACATGATCCTTTTCATCATCCTGTTCATTCAATTCCGACCGCGCGGCATCATCGCGCTCAAAGGTCGGGCGGCGGAAGCGTGATATGGTTGACATGACTTCTACAGTCGAACCGATACGCAAGCCACTGGTGCTGCGCTATCCCTCTGTCGCGATCTTTCTGATCTTCCTGTCCCTGTTTACTGCCATCATCACCGTTTTGGGCGAAGGGTTTGGCATCGGGCTGATTTCCACCAGCTTTATCAAAACTTTGGGCAAAACGCTGTGCCTGTGTCTTGCTGCACTGGCGATGGATCTGGTGTGGGGATACACAGGTATCCTGTCGCTGGGGCACATGGCGTTCTTTGGCATTGGCGGCTATGCCATCGGTATGTGGCTGATGTACGCCCGTACCGAGATTATCGTGGTCGACAGCCTCGCGGCCTCTGCCTTGCCGCCGACGGCCCAGGAAATCTCGGATGGCATTGCCACCCAGATTTTCGGCGTTGTCGGCGCATCCGAGTTCCCCCCGATCTGGGCTTTTGCACATTCCCTGCCGCTGCAACTGGCTGCCGTCGTGTTGGTGCCCGGTCTTCTGGCACTTATCTTTGGGTGGCTGGCGTTTCGCAGCCGGGTGACCGGGGTTTACCTGTCGATCCTGACGCAGGCGATGACGCTGGCGCTGTCCCTGTACCTGTTCCAGAACGACAGCGGGTTGCGCGGGAACAACGGTTTGTCGGGGCTGCAGAACCTGCCAGGGCTGGACTCGGTGCCGCAATCAACGGTTTCGATCCTGTTCTTCTGGGCGTCCGCCTTGGCGCTAGGCCTTGGCTACCTTGTCTGCGCATGGGTGGTGTCTGGCAAATTCGGATCGGTTATTCGCGCCATCCGCGACGACCAAAGCCGCGTCCGGTTCCTTGGATACTCGGTCGAGGCCTACAAACTTTTCATCTTTACCTTCACCGCCGTGATCTGTGGTATCGCGGGAGCTTTGTACTATCCACAGGCGGGCATCATTAACCCGGCCGAAATTGCGCCCATTGCGTCAATCTATCTGGCCGTTTGGGTGGCGATCGGCGGGCGCGGACGGCTGTACGGGGCGGTGATCGGTGCGGCCTTTGTCTCGCTGCTGTCGACATGGTTCACGGGCGGGCAGGCCCCCGACATCTCGCTGGGGTTCTACACGATCCAATGGGTCGATTGGTGGACCATCCTGCTTGGGTTCTCGTTTGTTGCGGTCACGCTTTTCGCGCCCCGCGGCATAGGGGGACTGATCGACAAGCTTACGGAACGCCGCGCACCGGACCGACATGGGGCCGACCTGGGACCGGACCTTGGATCGTTGCGCGAAAAGGAGGCGAATGAATGAGCACACTTCTCGAAGTTTCTGGCGTTTCAGTATCCTTTGACGGCTTCAAGGCGATCAACAACCTCACGTTCCAAATCGGCCCCGCCGAAATGCGCGCTGTCATCGGCCCGAACGGGGCGGGAAAGACGACGTTCATGGACATCATCACGGGCAAAACCAAGCCGGACGATGGTCATGTTCTGTGGGGCGAAAAATCTGTCTCATTACTGTCGATGAGCGAAAGTCAGATCGCGCAGGCCGGAGTGGGGCGAAAGTTCCAGAGACCAACTGTGTTCGAAGACCAAAGTGTCCGCGAAAACCTGATTCTTGCCCTGAAAAACAAACGCGGGCCGTTGGCCGTGCTGCGGTTCCGGGCGCGTCAGCAAGATCATGAGAAAGTCGCATCGCTGGCCGACGAAATCGGTCTGCAGAGCGCCTTGGACCGCAAAGCCGGTGAACTTAGCCACGGGCAAAAGCAATGGCTCGAGATCGGGATGCTGCTGGCCCAGGATCCGCAATTGCTGCTGGTGGATGAGCCTGCGGCAGGGATGACCCCGGCAGAGCGCGAACATACGACCGACATCCTTGTTGAAGCGGCCAAAACCCGAGCAGTGGTCGTCGTAGAACACGATATGGAGTTCGTCAGCCGCCTCAACTGCAAAGTAACCGTTCTGCATGAGGGGTCGGTTCTGGCCGAAGGATCGTTGGACCATGTCACCCAGAACGAAAGAGTAATCGAGGTTTATCTTGGCCGCTGACTTTCTGAACATCTCCGATCTGACCCTTCACTATGGAGGCAGCCAGATCTTGAACGGTGTCGACATCACCGCGCGTCAAGGTCAAGTGACCTGTGTCATGGGCACCAATGGCGTTGGAAAAACAAGCCTGTTGAAAGCTATATCCGGCACGCATCCCCGCAGCGGTGGCGACTATGTCCTGAACGGCGAAATAATCGGCGATGTCACTTCCTTTGAACTCGCCAGAAAAGGAGTGGCTTACGTTCCGCAAGGGCGCGAGATTTTTCCGTTTTTAACGGTTCGCGAAAACCTCGAAACAGGCTTCGCCTGCCTGCCCCGCAGCGATCACGCGATCCCCGGCTATATTTTCGAGCTTTTTCCGATCTTAGAAGAGTTCCTTTCTCGGCGCGGGGGCGACTTATCTGGAGGTCAGCAGCAACAGCTTGCAATTGCGCGTGCGTTGATCACGAAGCCAAAGATACTGCTTTTGGACGAGCCGACCGAAGGTATTCAACCGAACATTATCAAACAGATCGGGGAAGTCGTCGGCCTGCTACGCGATCAAGGCGAAATGGCCATAATTTTGGTCGAGCAGTTTTTTGAGTTTGCTTATTCGTTAGGCGATGAATTCTTGGTTCTCGAGCGAGGCACCCCTCTTCTATGCGGATCCAAATGCCAAATTGGCAAAGAACAACTATTGTCCGCGGTATCTGTTTAACGGCATTTTAGTGGTTCCCTTCTACTCTGTCATGCTTGACGCACCGCATTCAACACTTCCGGCTTATGCACATACCGTCTCTTAACTCACTTCAGGGAACAAGTAGGATTTCGAGATCATCGGCCGCAATCATCTCATCTACGGCTGCATTAATAAGATCGTCGTTCTCGACCTCGACAGCCTCTTGATCCGCCTCAGTTTCTTGCGCGCCGATGGGAAAAGCAATCGAAAATGCCGTGAACCAAAGGAATGACCAAATCGTCAACGTTCTCAGCTCCTGTTTCATTTGGCTCTCCCCTACTTCCTTAACGGTCGAAGAAAGCACGTACTGACGCAATAAATCCAGAATTATGCTGATGTTTGAATGTTTCCTTGTGACGTCGAACAAGAATCTCTGGGAATCCCGAAATAAGCGACATTGCTCAAGGCGAGTCACATATCTCTTCTGACTATAAAATCGCTTCTTTCATAGTTTCCCTGTAACGACCCGCTCAATATATCAGCAGCCTCCTGGCGACGCCACTCACTTACATCTCCAGGAGGCGACCAGAAAAGTCTGGCGAATGCGTAAGTAACAGAGGTAATTCAGTTTTACCACGCGTGCGGATACTTGATTCCAAAATGCAACAAATCAACTATTTTTACGCGCGCAAAGAAGAATAGTCTCGTTGGATTGAAGTTAACTTGCGTATTAAAACCCAACGGCGAGACACCAAAACGCAGCGAAATATCTGCTTGGGTGTTTGGTCACTAGTTTGAGCGCCGGTATCACGAGCTAGCGTTCACACCACACCGTTTGAATAAGTGTGCTTCTAGGCACGATCCAGATAGTCTGGGCAGTCCTGTATCCAAACTGTTGCCCGCGTCGTCAGTCATCCCAGACAAAGATCGCGCGGCCATCAACAACTAGAAAGTGTTTCGACGCGTTTTTACCGATTGACAATTTTGGGCTCAAGGCGGTCATCTGAGTGATTTTGTCAGATGACGGCTTAAAAACGATAGCGATCATTGTTCGTGGTCATTCCGAGAATTTTCGCCTGAAGGTCTGCATTTTACGACAGCGGCCGTTCGCGGCATTTTGAACGAACTGCCGATTTATATCTACAATTGATGGGTATGATGAACGTTAAAATGGGGAAGACCCACGTAGCTTCATTCGTCGACATTTGAGCGCGAGCCGCGTCCAGGACTGGACCCTTCACTACCATTGCCGTGTCCATTATTAGCCGTGCTTCCACGACCGCGGTTTTCACTCTCTGCACTGTCCGCTCCGTCGGAGCTGTCCCCACCACCAGAACTGTCACTGCCACCGGAGTTGCTCCCGCCACCAGAACTGCCGCTGCCGTCGGAACTGTCCCCGCTGCCAGAGCTTTCGCTGCCGGAGCTGTCACGGCCACCGGACTGAACACCATCACTGAAATCAGCAAATTGGGAAGAATCCTGCTCACGGTCAGAATCGATTGCTCCGAGAGGTGGATCGGAAAAATTGCCGTCTTCAAACGGCATCCTAACTTCCCGTCGGCCGTTCTCAAAATAGAATGCAACTTCCAAGTCTGGGCAAGCATCGCCAAGTTGAAGAAGTGTTTCTCCGCCGCCGTCGTGAAGTTTTACTTGCCGCGCGACCACATGCGAAATCGCGTCGAACTGACATTCCTTGTCTGGATTTGCCAATGTGTCGTCAATCTGTGAGTCTCGCGTAATCGTTGTTTCAGAAGGCGTCGCACATGCAGAAAGCAAGCCTGTAGAGGCGACAAGAGATAGGGTCAAAGCCCGAAAACGAAAAACCATTTACCATACTCCAAAATGTCCCCCCACCTTGGCACTAACAAAACCGAAATATCCGCCAAAACACAAAGCGGCACCGACTTTTCAAAGGGTCGCTTTGCCATTGAGAAATTTCAATAAAATTTTGAATTTGTTCGGTCAAAAGTGACAATTTTCAATTTTGAGGTCTTTTGCGTAAAGAAATTCTACTGTCTGTCTTCGAAGGAGTAACAAAGAAGGCGTTGTACTTAGATTGCGCGCGGCCTGGAAATTGCCTGCAATCTCCTAAGTTTTAGTTCAAAAATTCCGAGCGAGGTCGTTTAGAGTGAAGTTTGATTTCCTAGACGCATCATCCCGAAAGGGTTGCCAACGTAGCTTTTGACAAATGAAAAACAAAAAAAGCGGTGCACAACTGTAATTGGGGCAGTCTACTGGAAACGACCAGTGACTGCTGGGCAGGCAAAGCTTCCGTTTGTTGCGGCGGGGAGCTCCAGAATCAATTGAATGATTGATCAGCTGACCAAGTTGATGAATAGAGCTACCTTTCGCTGCTGGGCCTAACGGCACGGACCCTCATTTTCTAGCCGAGGGCAAAAGCCTTCTTCTACAATAGGATCGATACATAACTTGCGGCGGACGCTCTATTTAGAAAAAAGGCCAAAAGAAGAAAATATAGCAATACGGGAAAAGCAATTATAGCCTTCCTTATCATAGATTTTAGGTCGCTATTCTTGTTTGGGCTAAAATTTTCGACCTTGGCGTCACTTAAAGGTGGAAATAGATCCCTTTTGCTTTGCTTAATCATAGTCAACTCGTGAAAAACTGACTAATCTGTTTCAAACCTCACATTAACCGAAGATTAACGCTCAAATTATTTCAGTTTTGGCGTTTTTTTTTGACCGCTTTTGGAGACAAAAGCTCCAAGCTAATTACTATTGTCAACAGTATTAATACTTCCCCAGTGATTCTTTTGGGAGTAACGGCTAAGCTGTTAATGTTAAATTAAAAATATCCACTCCGAAATGTCGGATAGTTGCCACATTCTGGCCCCGTTTTGGCAACACTCTTAAGTGTGGCATTTGCACGTCACCGCTAATCTGTATTTCGCTAAGTAAAAAGGATTTCTTACGTGTTGAACTTCCTTAAAGTGAGCGTCTCCGCACTCGTACTGTCTGCATTTGTAGTTGCACCGATCGTGACGGTTTCTGCCGCTGATTACGCATACGCCAAAAATGGTAACGGCAAGGGTGGAGGTAACGGCGGTGGAAAAGGGGATAACGGAGGTGAAAAGGGCGGCAACAGCGGTGAAAAAGGTGCCAAAAGGGGATGGGGTTCTGACAAATCGCTGAACGGGACAAACTCGAAGTCTGCCAGCAAAAGTCGTAAGTCAAAGAGCGGCAGTCGTTTAGGTCGAGCTATGAAGAAAGACTTTCAGGCTTTAGGCCGCAACCTAAAGCAAAACGGTATCAAAGGTCTATTCAAAGGGAACAAGGCGCGGACGACCACAACACAAGCAAAAAAAACGAGTGTTAAGCAGTCCCTCAGCCCACCAAGCAGAAAAACAAAACTCCTTGATGATGGCACGCTTGACCCTCGCAACCTTGGCAAACTGAATGGTGCGATTAACTCCAGTATTAATGCAAAACTCGCGCATATCGCGAACGGACAGTATGCGAAAGGTACAGGGCCGGTAAGCCTGGCTGCAGGTCTTGCAGTAGCCGACGCGAACTTCAATCATGTCATGGGTGAAGACTACGACTTGAGCCCAGAAGAAGTGAAGGAAATTGCTGCGGCGTATGACTATTTGGACACGGCTCCAATGACGCTGGAGGAAGCTGAACAGGTTCTTGCCGATGAGGCGGCCACCCCCGGTACGATTGCGCCTGAAGATCTTGAGACAGCACAAGCGGTGAAAGATGCGCACGACGTAACAACAGATGAGGACGGAAATAAGATAGGGCAGCCGACCGACGATCAGTTGGCGGCTGCGGAGGCGGTGCATGACGCGGAAGCCAGCCTGTTGGGGCACTACAAAGGCGACTTTTCTGACGACACAATCATCGCGGAGGAACAGCAAGACCGCGTCCTTGGCGCCGTCCGCGCCTCCAATCCCGATGAAGAATCGGTAAAAGCCACACTAGGCACTTCGGACGACGGAAGCATTTATGCCGACGGCCAGGAGGACGATGATGCTGATGGAGAAGCGGAGGGAGCAGATCAAACCCCAGATGAAGAGCCGGAAGACGAATTTGCAAGCAACGGATAAATGTAATGTAAGAGGCCTCAGAGCGAGGATTGAGATGCCTTTTTTGATATTGTCAGCCTCCAGTTGGATTGAACCCGATTTATGCATTAGGTGGCAATATCGCTACTAAGAGGACAACCTAAAACACAACTTCTGCGAAACAACCATGTCCGCCGCGGGCTCGGAGCGGTCGTTCGCTACGCAGCGCATCAATGGCCGTTGTGCGAACCGAGCAACCCTTCAAGCGCCGAACTCGAACGGCTGTTTTGTGGCCAAGGAACAAACGCATTCCACCTAGAGGTAGTGCTGCTCAGGAACACTCTTGGTTGTGTAGTCAGACATCCTTGTGCCTTTCCATTCTCATTTCTGGAAGTGTTTGAAGACCCTTGGGTCAACGCTGGCGGCGGCGAGCAACCCACCCCAGAGTGCCCCTGGGATACCGGGACTTGCGACATCCTGTCCTGCCAGAAAAAGACCTTGGATAGGCGTTTTCGCCCGCAACCCATCGCACATGACCCGCTCGGGCGTCACGTCCAGACCGTAAAACGACCCTTTGCGGTGCCCAGTGAAGCTGACGGTCGACAGCGGCGTTGCTAGTTCTTGGTAAACGATCATTTTAGCCAAATCGGGAAACTGGGCTTTGAAATGCGCCACCAAAGTGTCTTCCGCGCGCTTCTTGAAGGCTTCATAATCATCGCCTCGCGCACCGGCTGGACGGTCTGCCCATTCCTCAACAGTGGACCAATCCGCCCAGAAGATGGCTTGGCCCACGTGCGTCTGGCGTGGTCCCGGATCATGCGCGGTGTTCTTGAGCGAGCCAAAGGACACAGCCATGTGGGGCGGTGGCCCGTCAGGCGCATCCGTCCAGACAACATCGGTTTCCCCTGTTGGGTAAAACCAGTGGTTTGCCCGCGTGGCACCGGCAGCCTCTATGTCTCCTTCGAAGCCAAAGAAGAGATTGAAATGAGCAATGCTGGAAGGCAACGCGCGAATTTCTTCGATCCAGTCTTCATGGCCGCAGTTCTCGGGCAAGAGGCTGTCGATGGTCTCACGCGCGCCGATATCCGAAATCACGACCTTTGCGCGAAACTCCGTGCCGTCATCTGTCCGCACCCCGACCACAGTGTCGCCGTCAAAAAGCAACTCTGTGACGGTGACACCTCCGCGTGCTTCGCCGCCGCGCTTGGTGATGGTTGGAAGAATGTGTTCGGCGTAAGCCTTGGCCCCACCCACCGGATACCATGCCCCGCTGGGCAGGTATGCACCTGCAATCAGGGCATGCATGGCAAAGCTCGCTTTGCTGGGGCGTCCGCCGTGGTCTCCCCATTGGGCTGACATGACGGCCGCTAGCTCCTTGTTGTCGGTCAGGTCATCGATGACCTCTTGCGTCGTACGAGCAATCCACTTCGAGATTGTCGCCCTGTTCCACCAATCGAGCATATCTCCTGCGAGCCCCGGCATCGCACGGGTCGGAAAAATCTTGTACATCGCATCGTGGCCGGCTCTCATGGCGTGGGTCCACGCCTCAATGGCATCGGTTGCGTCGGGGTAACGGTCCTTGAGATCCATTTCCTGGGCTTCATAGGGACGCGAGAGGGACAAAGGTTCGGCCGACCCGATGTGCAGTGTATCGTAGATCGACCCCAATGGGGCAAATTCGATGGGGGTGTCGGACAGCCAGTCAAGAAGAGCCCGGGCACGATCACCGGGTGACATTTCACTCAGGTAATGAACGCCCACATCCCATGTGAATCCATTTCGGGAAAAGCTATGTGTGAGCCCGCCGAGCGTCCAGTGCTTCTCCAGCATCAAGACCTTGTGACCGACCTGGCTTAGGGCCGCGGCCGCTGCCATGCCCCCCATTCCCGAGCCTATGACGATGGCGTCCCAAACAGTGTTCTCAATCTCCGACATGTCGTATCTCCGTTGGTTGACACGGAACGATGTCCCAGACCTCTTGAATGCGCCCTGCGACAACGCGCCAGACAACAACGACGTCCACTGTGATGATCTGAGCTTCGAGGGTCAGCGTGTTGCGAGACTGGACGACGACCAGTTCAGGCCCCACGGGCGTGGCCGAAACGGGCTCTAACTGGCAAGTCCCCTGGGATTTCTCTGCAAGCTTGGCAAAAAAGGTGCTTATGCCTGCCGGTCCCACGTAGTCGCCGTTCAAGTCCGGGAGATTGGGGTTGGAGTAGTGCCAGAGGGCAACCTCGGCGAAGAGATGCGCAGAGGCCGCCATGTTGGTAGTATCAAGCTGCTGTAAAACAGCCAATGCTGGGTGATCTGCAGTCATGACACTGAACCGTCCGGTTCGCGTGCGGAACCTGTCGCGTGGTCAATGAACTTTGACGCGCAAAAATCATGCGAGGGAATGATCGCAAGATTGGGCAGGCGCTCTTGCAGCTTCCGAACCTTGGCAAAGGACGCAAGCAGCGTTGGGCCGTCGCCAACACCAGGGACCACGTTCTTCGCCATCAAGGCCGCGTCGTAGGTGAGGTCAGCAACAAGCAGCATCGGATCCCAACCCTCCTGCCGGATCAACATCGACATCGAGCCCCTTGTATGACCGGGCGTCGGGATCAAAATCATGGAGCCGTCACCGGCAACGTCATGGATGCCTTCGAAGCCCTCAAAGAGCGGGTCGTCCGTGGGCACAAACGAAATCTGCTGCCACTTTGCGGACGGGATTTCGATATGCTCGCGCAGGATCCAATCCTGCTCTGGGTGTGGCTCCGACAGGATCGACCATTCCTCCGCGCTCACCAGCAAGTCAGCCTGCGGGATGTGACGAATTCCGCCGACGTGGTCAAAATGCAGATGCGAGATGACCGCGGTCTTAATCTCCTCGGGCGCGACGTCGGATTTATGGAGGACGCGATCGATCCGGTCCTCCGCAGTAAGGTGCAGCCGAAAGATGCGCGGCAGCAAGAAGCGCCCTATAGCCTGTTTGATGTAGCCCTGGTCAAGTTGGACAGCAGGGTCGATGCCCGTGTCGAAAAGGACCAGCCCATCACGATGGGTAATCAGAAAAGCCTGTAACGGAAGGTCGACCCAACGCCGTCCAAAGAACACCCACCAGAGTTTGGGGAGGGGACTACCGTTCCGGTGCTCCCAATGCTGTTCAGCGCGCCCGCAATCAAGAACCTGCACAGATCGAATGAGTGGGTCAGCGTTTTGATACGCACGTTCTTTATCCGCTTGTGTGGTTTCCATAGCTTGCTCCCTTCATTGGATCGCTCGGACACATCTCGATGTGTTCGCAAGCTAAATGAGTGTGGAGATCTGATATCAGGGACGACTTTGGCACATTTAGGGATTGGCAGAATTGATCTCTCTCAAAACTCACGCAAATCCATTACGTCATTGCCCCGCTTGGCTAACGAGCATTCTGTCACCTCGTGGTCGGCTTCGCGATGCCGGGATCGTCAAATCTGTGTTTTTCCGAAGAGAGAGACTAAGAAGCCAACATTGGTGCGATACGCAACAAAAAGCCGATATGGGCTCGGAGCAGTCGTTCACTCAATTCCGCTCAATGACTGCAATGCGGACGATTCTGACATTCGTTGCCACGCAGAACTGGTCGAGCGTTTGAATTACTTCTCCACTAATAGTGACACCTAAGTTGCTAGCAATTTTGAACGTTATCAAATTTCGGCGACGCGCAGTCTGGGGATCCTATTGACACAGATCGAAACTACAATTCTCATTCACACCAGAATGCTAGAATGCAAATTGAGGTCTTCGCGTTCCGGAGGATCTTGCTGTCGGCATTTGACAATAGGAGGAGTTATGTACGTTTTACCTACACGGAAATCCACATTATTGAGTTTGGCACTTTTAGCGGCACCTATGGCAGCGCATGCCAGCGACTGGAACTTCGAGGCCACCATTTATCTGTTCATGCCAGAGACCGAGACATCGCTGGATACTCCTCGAGGCAACATCGACGCCACGCTCAGTTTTTCGGACGCACTCAGCAATCTGGACCTTGCCTTTATGGGTACAATTGCTGCCAGCAATGGGCGGTGGAGCTTGCTAGCTGACTACAACTATACCGACATTTCTTTCGGAGATGACACACCTGGACCAGCGTTTTCCGGGTTGGACACATCACTCAAGACGCAGTTTTTGAGCGGCTATGTTGGCTACCGTGTCTATGAAGATCCAACCGTACAGGTAGACGTTGCAGGAGGTTTCCGGTGGTTTAGTACAGAAACCCAGTTCACACTGTCACCCGGAGCGTTGCCCGGGCGTACAACCTCTGTGGACGCAGACTGGACTGACCCTGTTGTCGGAGCCCGTGCTCGGTTTAAATTCTCAGACAGGTGGACCGGCACGGCGTTTTTAGATTATGGCGGATTCAGCAGCGACAGCGAGACCTGGCAAGTGTTGTTGACCGCGGATTACTCAATAAACGAAAGATGGATGATCAGAGGCGGATATCGCTACATCACGTTCGATCACGAGATCAACGGCAACGACTTTACCTTCAGTCAGTCTGGGCCAGTCATCGGTGCGACATACCGCTTTTGATTAGTGGTAGTTCAGTGGGAGCCAGTTAAAAGATGGCGTCTTTTCATAGTGGTTCAGGTTTTCTGAGCATCGCTTCGTTCTCCCTGGCCAGCTTTTCCTTGTCAGCATTCAATACCTTTGCGGAAGAGCGTATTGACAAGTCGGTGTTGAAGTAACTGCTTTGGGTCCGAGGCAGACGTTCGCTCGCTTCAGCTGACCGTCCGCATTGCGGACGAATCTGCCGTTTGCACCAGTGCGGCACCATCAAATTTTTTGATGGAACGATTAACGGACAAAAGCGTCCCCTTATTGGGGACGCTCGTTGCGGTGCCAGCTAAATTCTGAGTTGATACACATCAAAGACGCTTCTGGCCTAAGATCATTAAATCATTGGCAGTTCACTTCACATTTGAGCCAAATAACAGTGGCTGTGAATGAAAGGGGGGATTATGTCTTTTGATTTTGCCAGCAAAGTAACAGGGGTGGCAATGTGCATACACTTAGCCGGCTGTGCTCAGCCAGCGCAAAAAACGGCCATGGTTCCGGGTTCAATTGCACCAACACCAAGTTCGGCGAAATACCACAGTTCAGTCGGAAAGGTGACTGGATATGGCGGGGAAGAAACCAACCCCATGTGGACATCGGAAATATCAAAAGAAGATTTTCAGGCGGCTTTAGAAACTTCTCTTCGTCAAGCTGGAATTTACTCTACTTCAGGCCAGTACACGCTACGTGCTGATATTCTTAGTGTCGAACAACCGCTTGTTGGCTTCGATTTGAAGGTCGCAATGACCGTCCGATACAACATTATTGATACTAATAGCAGGATACTTTTCGACAGAACTATAAAGTCGGAGTACACGGCAGATTTGTCGGAGGCATTTGTTGGCGTTGAAAGGTTGCAAAAAGCTAACGAAGGTGCCGCAAGAGCGAACATTCATTTACTACTAAAGGCATTGGGTTCTACCTCATCCGGTGGACAAATAGGTGCAGTCTCCTGAAGGCTGAGCAGCCTGGTCTGACTGGGCCCATTTTTTGTTCCTTTTGTCCAAAAAGGACGTTGGTTGAAGGTTGGTTGAATGACCGTCTGCGGACAATTCAAAAATTTGCGGTTTTGCTCACAACGTCCGCTTTTAGTTGGTCTCAGACCGCTCTTTTTTGACACAGGTCTTTGGATCATTTGATCTCAGCGGCTTAAGATTCTCAGAACTCTGTCGCAAGATAAAGAGCAATCTCCTGCTCTGAGCCCGCAGCAGTCATGTCTACAGGTCAAGCCTTCGAAGTGACGGCTTGAGGCCTGGGCGCCCGTCGCGCCGCAAAGGTTCAATGGACCAACTCCTTGCGATCAAGTACTTTCGCGCGCTATTCACAATCATGAAGTCCCTGACCAACCAGTGTAATTTCTCACCCTGAGCAATAATCGCTATGTTGCCGCGCGGCACAGGACTTGGCGCCCTACCGGTCGGAACACGACTAAGCGGTCAAGACCACGCCCCGTCATAGGCTTGGGCGAGGATGCTGCCGGCTGATCCGTTCAATCCTGTGATCTCAGAATTGGCGACCAGCGCCGCCTCGACTTGAATCGGGAACTTCATGATCGCTGTCCGTGTCACACCAGTCCGGTTCATGCCGTCCGTCTGAGTGATCAACCCACCGTGCCCCAGGTAGTCGCCGAAGGCGCCCTGGTATGTGCCGGGCTCGCGCCATCCCAGACGGAACGCGTCCATGATCGTCCGAGTGCCCGAACCGATAAGATTCTCGGTATAGGTCAGGAAGGCGAGCACAGCAGCCAGCTCGCGAGCCGACATGTGCCACCCGGCCGCACCGGCGAGCATGGCATAATTTGGGAAATCTATGCCGAAGAGCGCGTTCGCATTTGCGTAATACCGCGTCGGTCGCGCCTCTAGGGGACTTGTCGAGGCCTGATTGCCGATCGCGCCCTCCATTTGCGAAAACAATCGCTCGATAACGTGGACCGCATAAAAGAAGGCCGCCGCGACAGGCGGCGCGTTTCGCGATGACGGCAGGTCGACGATCGCCCAGAGTGCTGGGTTGATGTAGCGAAACAGTGTAAAGTTCATATTGCGGTAGACCGGTGTCCCGCCGGGGTTCGACCCAAGCTCAACAGCAAGCTGCGCAAACTGGTCCGTTAGCCCCGAGGAGAAGACACCCGTCAGCCCTGAGCGGTGAGAAAGCAAGTGCCGAAGCGTCACAGCCTCGAAGCTCGGATGGATATCCCAGCCTGCAGGTAGAAACTGGTGGGCTGGCGCGCTCAGCAGAATGCCACTATCCTCAAGCAGCTTCAGCGTGGCGATCGCCGTAATGGTCTTTGAGCAGCTCGCGATCTGCACCCGAGTGTCTGGCGTGAAATCTCGGCTCCCGATCGCCGTCCCACCGCCGTCCACGTCGCTCGGAAGAATCGCGCCGCCGCCAGCATCTGAGTCGTATTCCTGTCCGTTGCGGTTGACCACGAACGCCCACCCCGCCGCGTTCCCGCTAAGACGGTTGCGGATGTTCCGCACGAAGACGTCAATGTTAAAACTCGGGCCACTGCCCACTTCGTTAAAGGGCAGTCGCGGAACTGCAGGACCCCGTCCCGGTTCGCTTGGCCACGTCGGCTCCAGATCCCGCAGGCCGAACGGCCGACCCCGCTCGTCCTCCTCTAGAAAGCCGTTGTCCACAGGCCGCCCTGCGCCGGGGTGGTCCTTCGCGAGATCGTGGAAGCGCTCCGGCCTGTCCGGTTTTGCGTTCGAATCCCACGGCTTCGGCATATCCTCCGCGTCAGAGTCATTCCAGGCAGTTTCGCCCGTGCCTGCAATTTCAGTCCCCTCACGCCAATGGACGGCGACATTGGCTACGAAGAACGCTTCGGCGTCGCGCACTGTAGTCGGATCGTCGAACTGTCGGCGGATCGTTAAGCGGTTTTGGCCAGATCGCAGAAAGTTTGGAGGAACGCGGTCCATCCAGATGCGCCACACTTGATTTTCGGGATCCGCCGGAATGTCGAAGCTGGGCAAGTCTTTCCCATTAATAAGTAATCTATGTCCCGACAACTCGACGTCGCGAACCTGAATGAGCAGATAGCCGGTTCCGACCGGCTCCCCTTCGATAGCGAAGGTTCGTGTGGCTTCGCGATTGGTACCATTGAACTTTTCGTCAAAATTGATCCAAGCGAAATTTGTGCATAATCTCGACATTCGATAAATTCCCTTTTTGCGCTAATAAAGGCACAAGGGTATCATATTTTTAGCATTTCAGCCATCGAGCGGCTTTGCCGGCTCCATTATGAGGTATCGGGCGGGTGCGGCGAAATTGACACTCCGGGTCATCCGCCTCAGCTATGCTTTGGGTCCGCCGCCTCGAATGACGGTACCGTTTTCGCTTCCGACATCTGGCACGTTATCTCAAAAACATTTGGTTTGACGCCAACAAATGAGCGATGCGGACATTCGTGACACGCGCAGCATTGAGCCTTTTGGGCTCGATGCGGACATTCAGTTAATAACGCCCAATGTCTGCAATGCGGACGAACCGGCCATTTGGGTCAGCCAGTGTCGCGGCTTTGAGAAACCTCTATGGGTTTTACACCGGTGCGTTTAGTGTCCCAATCGATGGAGATTGAAAATCTAACGCTGGATGCAGATACACCTGGCCAAAAATTTGTCTTGGACGTTTTTCGCTTTCATGGCTCCGGAAGTGGCCCTGCGGTCTATGTTCAGGGTGGTCTGCATTCGCTCGAAATGCCAGGCACAGTGGCGATAGACCGTCTTATCCCGCGTTTAGCGGCGGCTGAAGCTGAAAGGCGCGTGGCTGGCGACATTACATTGGTCCCTCACGCAAATCCGGTCGGATTGACCCAAGTGGTGTTCGGTCAACCGCTGGGTCGATTTGATGCGAATACCCGCGTCAACTTTAACAGGTCGTTCCCGCCCAAATCCGCAAGCGGTTTGGAGACCAAACCTGCGTCTGAGCGTTTGAAGGCAACGCTTCTAAAGTTGGCTGAACAAGCGGAAGTCGTGCTTGATCTACATTGCGACGATGACGGCCCAGTCTATTTGTACGTTTCTGACCGGCAGTTGGAGGAAGGACGCCGTCTTGCCCGGTCGATGGGGGCCCAGGTTATTCTAACCGACGCCAGCGACGATCCGATTTCATTCGACTTGGCTGTCGGAGAGCGTTGGGCTGCTGACAACAGAAATGAGCGATTTGCTGCGACCGTTGAATTGCGCGGCATGATCGATGTAACTCCGGAATTTGCCGAACAAGATGCCAACGGCCTTTACCATTATCTGGTGAGCATCGGGACCGTCGACGATACGCTCCCTGCCAGTTCCGAGGTAGACCCAATCATAGCCGACGTTGATGCAGCCGAACTTCTTGCAACGCCGTCATCCGGTGCTGTTCTTTATGATGTTGAAGTTTGTGATTGGGTGAAGTCAGGTCAACGTTTGGCCGTCGTCGTGTCGAAACCCGGTGCAGCACATCAAGAGATTATTTCCCCGTTTGACGGTCAGGTTATGACACGCCGGGAAGTGCGCTTTGTCCGAAAAGGCGATGACGTCATCAAAGTGCTGCGGCACCCGCTGCCATAGAAATCCAAAAATTTACGAGTAACTACTAGTAAAGATTCTCCTCGGCGTCTTCTTTGCACCCGTCCGCAATCTCTTTGACGGTCTCGGGCATCGCGCCGTGAACCTTCAACATCTCTGCAAGGGCGGGGACATTGGAGGTGTCGGGCCAATCCTGCGATTGCCAGACCTTTCCGCGGATGAACGCCTTTGGGCAATGACATAAAACCCTTTCGACATGGACGAGTAGGATCAGATCCGAGCGCCGCCCGTTGACTGAAAGTTGTTGCCCCAATTTGATGTCCCTGACGACAGCTCCTTTGCCGCTCACGCGAAGAGTGTCGCGATGCCCGGGAATCATGAGCAATATGCCGACATTCGGATTCCCGAAGATATTCTCAAAGGTATCCATCCGATTGTTCCCAGGTCGATCGGGAATTGCGATGAGATTCTTGTCAATGACGTTTACGAACCCCGCAGGGTCACCGCGAGGCGTAACATCCAAAACTCCGTCATTACGCGTCGTCGACAAGATCGCTAATGAGGATGATGCGATGAAACGTCCGGCCAGTTCATCGATGTGGTCTATTACCTTGTTGTCTACCCAGTGATCGTACGGCTTTTCCGTTCCTCGCAGCTCAAGCGGTGATTTCAAATGATTATCAACGCTTCGTCCAAAAACATGATCCATAAGGTCAATCTCCATACAACCACGGCAACGTTACCACATGGAGCTTGGACCAAAAGAAGGCGCAGAAACGTAAGTCTGCTTCGGGCTCGGAGTGGCCGCTCGCGGCACTAGGCCTGAATGACCGCTGTGCGGGACGTAGCAGACATTCAAAGCAAAGGCCGATGCCGCCAGCGGCCCTTCGGTTTTAGAAAGCTTGCAAGGCGGAACGGAAGCGATGCACAGTGGACGCATGTCAACCTTTCAACGGATCATTCTACCTGCAACC